>JAPORV010000151.1 GCA_026710055.1 Aestuariivita sp. | reverse complement strand
GGACGACCTCTGCCAGGATTTTTAAAAACGGGAGTCACATACAAATCAATCCGATGATAACGGTATCGTTTAGCACACTGCTCTCCGGCTGAAAAAGCATCTTCTTCACAGGAAAATATTTTATTGCCCAGACGCCAACAGGCTTTTTTAAGTTCTTCTTCCTGCCGAGTAAGTTTTTTTTCAAAAGTTTTCTTTTCGCGCTGATAAGCTTGCTCTGATGATATAATTAGCCAGCGTTGCTCAATATCTCCATAATAGCTTGCATGAGAGCTATATTTATACCCGGTATCGAGAGTGGTCCAATCAAAGGCATCATCTGGCTGACTCAGCAAATCTTTCACCTCTGACAAGGTCTCCGGTACCCGACTAACCCAATGGTACACATTTGAACTGAGTAGCTTGTCTTTGTTATATAGAGCAGAATCTGCTACCCAGGTAAATTCATCTCCCTGTTTAAGAGCTGACTGAAAGTCACGAACTCGCTTAATAGTTTCGGTAAATGTTTTTTTATCAGAACTATTACCATTGTGCGGTTCCATCCAAAAAGGAATGTCTGCCGAACCACTGGTAGCCATAGAAAGCATTACTTGCTTCAGATCAGGGCGATGATCCTTAGAATATCCATGTCGCACCTCTATTCCCTGAGGTTCTGTGTCATTATACTGCCCCTGTAATGCAAAACTGGTAGAATCCAAATGGGCAAATTTACTCAATAGTCCATGATCCAGCGCTATACCAAAAGCAATCTCTGAATATAAACGGCTGGTACCATATGCATAAATTTCATCAAGCGTTTTCCCGAGAGTATGGTCATCCAGCTGTTCAGCTACAATGTTTTCTTCAAATAACTGCCCAATTGCTTTGCTCTGAAAAAATTGCGGAGTCAAATATAAACGGCGGTTGGTAAAGCCCAGTCCGTTGATAATCATTGCCATTACTGCAACGCCGGGTTGAATAACACGTCTTGGATCATTGCTACCAATGCACTGGTTAATTCTTTTTGTAATATCCAGGTCTCGACAGGCAGCTGCTACCAATCCATGATGGTCCATGACTTCTGTTGTCGTGTTATCTTCAGCAATTTCTAATGTTGCCATCCTGAATCCTGATTTAATAGTTTTTAAATACATGATTATCATAACTATTTTATATTTAAATAATCAATGAGTAAGATCGCGGAAATATCGGTTTAATGGCTTCCCGCCTGCGCGGGAATGACTACAGATTTGTTAAAATAATGGCTTATTTATCTGGTACGAAGAAACCATACAGTGATGAGATATAGTATAATACGCTTAAAATTTCCAAACAGAGGTTTGATTAAAGACTTCATGTGTCCGGCTTGTTTGTGATGGGTATTATCTGTCTTTGCTGTCCATCATAATTGTTACCGGACCACTGTTAATTAATTCAATATTCATATCAGCCCCAAACTGACCGGTTTTTATCTTCTGGTTGAGTTGTTGCGCTAAAGTATCAATAAACTGTTGATAAAGCGGTATCGCTATTTCAGGAGTAGCGGCTTTAGTATAAGAGGGTCTGTTGCCTTTTTTGATATTAGCATAAAGCGTGAACTGACTTATAACCATAATTTCACCGTCAGTATCTACCACAGACAGATTCATTTTTTGATTGTTATCTGCAAATATACGCAGTCCGGAGATTTTTTTGCACAGCCAATTAATATCTTCTTCACCATCATCTGTAGTGATACCTAAAAAAATGAGCAATCCTCTGTTAACAGATGAATGGAGTTTAGAATTAATATAAACTTTTGCCTGTTCCACTCGTTGTATAACTGTTCGCATATTTTGTATAGGTTATAATTAATTCAAGTCTGTCCATACAATACTCCAACATTGTATGGACAAAGACTTTTTATATAGCAATATTTATCTGTTTTTTAGCTTTTTGTTTCCGTATTGTCACTGTTGCTACTACTCTCTTTATCTGAGTGACTACTGCTATTATCCTCTTTTAAATTCTTGTTCTCACTCTCTGAGTTATTGTTTTCATCTGCAGATTTTTTCTCATTTTTTGAGTTATTGTTTTCATCTGTAGATTTTTGCTCATCTTCATGTTTAACACTCAGCAGTGTAATTTTGAACTTTAACATTTCATTGGGAGGAATAACATTTGGAATACCTTGCTCACCATAACCAAGAGCAGGAGGAATAAAGAGCTCAAAAGTTTCACCTGTATGCATTAATTTTACGCCTTCTCTCCAGCCTGGAATAACATGCTCTAAAGGAAATGTAACCGGCTTTTGGCGTTTGCTGGAGGCATCAAAAACATGTTCAGAGCCATCTTTATTAATGTAAGAACCAACATAGCTGACTGTTACAGTTGATTTATCGGTTAATTTTTCTGTACCAATGCTTGTAGGCTTATCTTTTATGTAGGAAAGAAGCTCTTTGGTATCTTCAGGAGTCAGTTCTTTGGTAATATTTTTATACTGTAAGCCTGAATCGGTAGTGTGGATACCGGCTTTTTTACCATTTTCATCTAAAAATTTATTAGCACGTTCTAAGTTTTCTTTAGCTTCTTCTTTCATTTTTTTGTGCGCATCTTCCATCTGTTTTTTCTTGGCTGCTTCAATCAGAGTTTTCATTTCATCTTCAGATAATGCAGGTTTATTGCCATGGATTATGTCTGAAAGTCCCTGAGTAATTGATGGAGCATCAACATCTTCAAAATCACTCTTCAGGCGCTCACCGATAATGTAACCCAGACTATATCCAAGCTTATGTTTGATCACTGCGGGTTTCGTTGTAGTTGGCTCTGTTGACTGTTTTTCCTCTTTGTCTTTACAAGCATTTAATGTTAATGCAGTTGCAACGATAAGCAAACTACCCGCAATTTTTGTAAATTTCATTTATTAATCCCTTTGTCTCATGGATAAAATTA
>JAPORV010000112.1 GCA_026710055.1 Aestuariivita sp. | reverse complement strand
TACGAAGGATAATGTACGACAAGCAACCATGCTGAGGTTCTGCACAATGTTACGCAGTTTGTTGCCGTTGCAACAAACGGCGGTTCTACTTTTTCAACAGTCTCATTTATATAGCGGAAATTACTCGCTGCTAAGCCAAGCAGTAATCTCGCGCCCTAACAAAAAGAATCTTTGCTCGAGTAAAACTGGTTGTTCACATAGATAATTTTTTTGGAACTCACGCTCTTCAAAAACACGAATATCCCATTTTTGACGAGCCTCTAAATCTTCAAGTGTTGAGATGTTTTCCGCACCGTTGCCACCTTCAATAGCTCTCATCTTGCCGTCTTGGTCTTCTATGCGTGTAATCATCATTTGCTGGCGTTTACTGAATCGTTCTATCGCTTTTAGTACTTGTGCACGCTTGCTGTTGATTGTATCGGTCAATGCGACTACTAGTAAGGCGGCTTGCTCCTGCTTGTGCTCGGGACTACTCCCTTCAAGTTGATTTAAGAAAGTTTTTACCTTATCAAGGCTTTGTTCATAAGAAATAGTCCTATCACTCACTTCCTCTACCAATCTCATCAATGCCTCATTTCCTACTAAGGCTTCACTAGCAGGCAATTCACCACCAGTCCAAAATGCACCTGCCGAGACTTCGGCAACATAGGGTTGGACACACGGCCAGCCTTCGGGTGCTGAACCGAAACGAGCTTCTACGACACCTGTGGCAAGCGTCATAACTAAAACGAGCATAACGAAAATCTTTTTTGGATACATATTCAATCTCTCCTCTGTAAAATTATGGTTTAGATATTGTAAAGCAAAAATAAATTAATGTTTGAAATCTATATAAACAAACTGGTATTTCAAAGTCGCCTTGACATCATTATTTTGTGCAATTTCACTCTCAATGGCAAATTTACTAAACAAATGGCTCATTAATTTGTGCTGATTCGCAAATATATTGTCGGTATCGCTGCAACAGTCTTGTGATATAATCGTCGGCTAACCCACTTAACAAGGAGGAATTGTTATGAACCCACTTGACTCAATCACTGGAACAATTATCGCTGGCTTTATTTTGGCGTTGATAATTAGTTTAATTCTTTAATATCTATTTGACATAAGGAGATATCATTATGGACATGAGTTTGAATATGAGTTCTATAATCATTTGGCTACACGTGTTTGTCGGAATTATTTGGATAGGCTTGCTCTATTATTTCAATTTCGTACAAGTACCTGCGGTTGCCGAAGCGATGAACGACAAAGACGGTCCCGGCCCGGCTGCAATCAACAAATATGTTGCGCCGCGAGCACTTGCATGGTTTCGTTACGGTGCCTTGCTAACATGGCTCACTGGTGCTGCCGCAATAGAAATTGTCTATGGAGGCGGAAGTACTACAAAAGTATTTTTGCTGAATAGCCCCTATGAGGTTATCGGCGTAGGTGCATGGCTCGGTACTATTATGTTGCTCAATGTATGGGGCATCATTTGGCCAAACCAGAAAAAGGTACTGGGCTTAGGCGGTATACAGGCTAGCGACGAAGAGAAAGCCTCAGCGAAGAGAAAGGCACTGATGGCATCTCGTACTAACACCCTGCTTTCTATACCAATGCTACTGTGCATGATCGGTGGCGGTATGGGACACGGTCTGCCCTTCTAGGGCAGGACGCGCTCAAAGTAAGAGCAAGAAGCATCGCCCGGGTAGAGGAGGCGCGCCTATAGGTTCGCTCTGGGCGGTGCTTTTTCCCGTTGCTTTGCTTGGTGCCAAGCATCTTCCATTTGTTCTTTGGTAGCGTCAAGGATAGTTGAACCGCTCGCCTCTATAATCTCCACCATTTTTTCAAAGCGACATTCAAACTTATGGTTAGCCTCATCCAAGGCAACCTCAGGGTCTATGGAATAGTGCCGCGCCAGACTTATCGCAGTAAATAAAAAGTCTCCCAGCTCTTCCTTAATGCGCTGCTCCCGCTCAGGTGTGTCGGTGTCTGCTTCAATTATCTCTTCCAGCTCCTCGTAGAGTTTGGCAATCACACCCTTTGCATTGCTCCAATCAAAACCATAGTGTTGTGCAATTTTTTGTATTTGCATGCTCACCTCAAGGATAGATTCATTGCGATTGACTTCGGCAAACGGGTCAATCGGCTTTTTAAGTTTTGGATTCTCTTTGGTCATGGTTCATTTTTCCTTGATTAAAGATATCTGTGGGTATGCCTTTGGGATAAAGACATAATCAGCCTTCTTGTAATCCACCTTATCCTCAAAAGCTATACCGTAATAATAAAAATCTTTGTGTAAACCAAAATCTGATCCAGCGAAAATAAAAATCTAAAGAAACAGCTAGTCTCTTTAGGGATGAATGATATAGTCTATTTGGACAAATAGTTCAGGCTGAAAGTTATGATTGCCTTGCATAAAAACCTCTTGTTGAATCAGTTGTCTATTGTCGCTTATATCCAATACTTTTTCAACAGCCCCCGCTGTGTCCGTACAATCAGAACATTTATCCGCCTAATTCATGTAATACATCCAAATGTTACGATGGCAGTTGCTATCCAACAGCCATGATAAAATGCGTTGATGATTAAAATACAACTAAGATATAAGGAATTAGCAAAGTCATAATGGCAAAACCTGCAGAAAAAATACAATCAATAGATACAGTGGCTGACACCGCCATAACAAATGTTTTCTCAGATAAACGTAATATAAAATCGCCTAACTTGGAATTACCTAGAGGTTTAGGTTTCAATAAGCGGCTTAAAATGGATGGGCTAAAGTTTTTATCAAAGATACCAAACAAAACAATACCTGTGGCATTTTTTGACCCGCAGTATCGTGGGGTATTAGATAAACTAAGCTATGGTAATGAAGGAGAGCAACGAGGGAAAGCAAGGGCAAGTTTGCCACAAATGACAGAGGAAGTAATAGCAAA
>JAPORV010000242.1 GCA_026710055.1 Aestuariivita sp. | reverse complement strand
TGTTGGAAACAGTACGCCCCGGTTTCGCCTTGTCGCTCAAGCTGGCGTGTAGTGCCTGACTGCTATTTCGTCCGCTTTCGAGCGCACGCGAACAACATCGTGCCAGGCATGCATCTTCAATAAGAGGTCCATGCTCACGCCAAATCCTTCTTCGAGGCGCGGGCCATCTCCGGGGACAGAGAAGATTTGCCGTTGAGCAAATCCGACAGCGTGGCGCGGCGGGCACCAGGCACCCACGCTGCCTCGGAAACGCTCAGGCGCAATTCCCCAATCACCAATCCCCTATGGCGAGCGGACTGGATTTCTATATGTCAGAAGTGCACGGCGATACCGAGAACCAAAACATCAGATTTCTGCTTTGGTTCAGGCCATCAAGAGAACGGAAATCTGAGGCAGTGAAGAATGGATTAGAATTAGTTTGTGGGAGGCGGAATACGGTCTAGAATAGACGAAATGTGGATATGATCTAGCCGCTTAACTCTTCTGGTAAAGCGACATAATCATCACCCATCATCATCTTAAAATGACCACCATGGTCGGATTCTTCGAAGATTCTCTGGAACACTTTTAGGTAGCGATCTACTTGGCTTGAAGTGCAAACCAAGTAGAGATCATCAGCGGTAACGTGAGATCCATCATTTACCCAAGAAAGTAGGGCACCACAGATCATTTTATCCTGCCCATCGAATTTGGCAATAATACTGTCAGGCGTAATATTGCCCAAAAACTTGAAGTAATATTCAAGTATTCTGCGCATAGCATTCTGAATATTAGTATCCGAGGGTGGTCTATTCCGAACCTCTCGCCAGAGGAGTTCATAGCTCGATTTGATTGGATTATCTTCACAAGATTGCACTTCTGATCGCTGTGATGTTTTTCGAATGACCCAGAATTTTTCATCTCTTTTGATCTTCTTGGCGCTGTGATTCTTATCGAAAGTAATTTCCTTGTGGAAGTAAGTATTGTGCGTTAGCACAAAAACTTGTTTAACGGAACTTGCATTTGAATGCATTTTGGAAAATATAGTTCTAATGAGATTGCTGACGACAAAAAGTATGTCTGAATCAAGACTTGAAACAGGATCATCGAAGACAACAATTTTGTCTTTAGTGCTGCCATCGGGACTAAAAGATCCGTCGATCAAGTGATAGAAGTATAGAAATGTGATAAAGGATTTTTCGCCTTCGCTCAGCGTTCGTTTCGCATCGCTACCGTTTTCTCTCTTAACTTCGTAAAAGCCGCAATTTGTGCTTTCTTTAAGATGAAAGTTAGTGAAGCCGAACGATTTAAGAAGTTTATTTACTGAATCGATTGTTGGCCTAATGCTGGTAATTTCTCGCTCATTCTCTCTGATCTCCTTCTGCACTAATTCAAGGTTCTTTTTCGCTGCCCCAATTTTATGCTGTAGCGATGTAATCGCTTTATCAAGATCACCATGTTCCTTTTTGTATCGATTGTAGATTGGTTTTGAGTCTTCCAGCATTCTCCTCCAAACCTGAGATGCCAGTTCTGATTTTTTCAAGGCAAGATTATCGAAAGTTTCATTGTTCTCTTTTATTTCATTATTTGCTACTTTGATGTGGTAATTTATCAATGCAATTTTCTCAGACGTATCGGTTAATATGATGGGGATGCTAGGTTCCTTTTTCTTTGCTTTTATTTGTTCCATATTTTTATGCAGATCATGTTTAAGGGCTGTAAAATCCTTAAAAAAAGCTTCTTGATTAATGTAGGATGATTCAACGATTTCTGAGGAACTGCATGCCTCTATAAGATCTTTTGATGCTTTCGAGTAGTTGGCGGTTAAGTGGTCGATTGTCGCCAAATCTGCAACATAACTTTCGTCAAAATATGCTTCGATACTTTGTTTAAACTTTGCATCTGTCTTTTGCTGGCAGAAAGGACATTGATCCTCTAATTTTTCGAAATATTTTCGGCCCTCCTGTACCCAGTCACTGTTCCTGAGTTCTTCGATCAACGCCGCAATATCTACATCGTCTTTCCCAATAATTTTTTTCTTCAAGATTGCTGCTTTTTCTAGGCGCAAAATTTCAGAATCATCATGAGTGGTTAATGTAGTTGCTCTAACCAGCGAACTCGAATAGACTTTGTTTGCCTCTTTTTGTAGTTCTGCGATACCTCTTAGGTTTGAGGTATTTCTTGAAGCTTCTACAAGATATCGGTCACGGAAATTTGCTTTGTTGTTGTTCACTCCAGTGAAAGCATCTTTCAAGTTTTCTAGTTTTTTCTTGGCATCCCATAAATCGTCAATAAACTGTAATTCTAGCACTGCACGTTCATTCAATTTTCCTCCTACTTCATATTCACCATTTAGAGTTTTTTTCAAGTTAAGAAGTTTATCCTTTATCTCATCTTCCTCACAATTTAATATCTTGATTTTTCGGATGATCTCAACATTCTCGCCAAACGTGTAAATTCCTTTAATGTTGCTTTCTGCATCGAAATAGTTTTCAATAAAATCTTTATTGTAAACGCGAGTTTCAAGAGGGCTGTCGCCTGCCCAGCTTAGCTTACAGCCAGAGGAGGTTGTCGAGCGATCAATAGCACGAGATATCGTAGTCTTCCCTGATCCATTGGATCCAAAGAAGTAATTGATCTTTTTCAAGTCATCAAGGATAATGCCTGAAGCATCATAAGGACCTTCATTCGCCAAATATATTTTTTCGATCATTTGTATTTTCCATCCAATCTTTTGAGCTTACATTCGGTTCCCTTGCTTCGTGTAAGTATATACTTAACGGTTGTCCGGGGCCACCTTCAATAAGGAGCGTTAATCTTCATTCTGAGCCCAAGCGGTGCCGGGATCTTCTCGTACAGCATGAACAGGTGCTCGATGCGCTCGCGTTCAGAGGTGAAGCCGCCGGGGCGGTATAGGCGGTCGATGGCGCGGTCGAGGGTTTGGT
>JAPORV010000310.1 GCA_026710055.1 Aestuariivita sp. | reverse complement strand
GTGTCATGGTGAGGGAACTCCGAATGAGAAAATGAACAATTCGGGCTCTTATAATCCACTTTTTTAGGCTTGTCTAGACCTAATTTAGCTTATGGGCAGGGTGCCGTTCCGCGCCTGACTTCTCAAGCAGTTGACGGATTTTCTCTCTCTTCAGACACGCGACCTTGGGATCTACGAGGGTTACGTCGTTAATGCCGGCGAACAATGTCCTAAAACGTTCCGTCGAGAGATATATCTTACCGGGTTTCGCTCATAGACTATGGTTGTCTTCGGCATCAATTGCCTTGACCCAAAGTGTCTTCTCCAACTCTAAAACAAGTTTGTCCTGTTGCTTCTGGGAATCGGTTGCATATCCGTTCAGCAATAAATTGATATCCAAGGTGTATTCGTCTGCTGAGATTTTAGCATTGCCCGCACGGTATTTCGGCAGGACATACTGAATCGGGTTATCGACTGGGTCAGGTTCCGCAAGGCTAAGGGAAACAAGAAAATTGCGCGCGTCCTCTGAATCGCAGACGTTTTTGTTCACGGTTGGAAAGTCTGTTTCTCTTGCACCGGGCAAGTAGGCCTGTGGCACATCATTAAGGAAGGGCGATACATGTGAACCATCCTTAAGCCGGATGATCGGCAATTTCTTTGCTTGTGGGTGAAAAGTGGGTCGGGAGTTAAGAAACAAACAGAATTCCTGAATCCAAGCATCGGTTTGTAGATTAAGAAATTGCAGGATCATATGACGCAAGAATACTTCCAGTCTAAACTCCTCGATTTCCAGCTTCTGCCTCAGATAGGCCCATAGCATCTGAGTACGGTCTTGTGAAATTGAACTGTTCAACTAGAAAACGGATCCGGATTGATCTTTCACAGCTCCCAGTTGCGACGGCGAAATCAGATTTCGGAGATCCTAGGTTTGTGACAGACAGCTGTCAACAGCACTTATGTAGTTGCCTTCAGATGCCGGTAATAAAGACTCGTATTGTAATGCTTTCTGTGTCTTATCGAAGAGGTCATAGAACATTTTGTTTTCGAATTTGAACCGATCCAGGGGAAGACCTGTCAAGGCGGTTGCATCCAATAACTTCTTATCACATAACTACTTGAGACTGTCGACTAGGAGCAATCCGGTCTCCCGAACACAGTGCGGTTCGACTCATCCTGCCGGGCTACGTTGTCACGGTTTGGCGTCGTCTGGTAGGGTCCTTGAATCAGAAACCCAAGATGAGTCTCCACTACTGTCGGAAAAAACGCCACAAGCGGCGAAGAATTAACAGTCCCAAGGCGCCTTGTCCCTATTTCATTGCGGGAGGTTGACCAGGCGATCTCGACATAATCCCCAAAACGTCCGTCATCTTTATCAACCGCTCGCGAGAACACCAGCCATTGGTCGTCGAATTGACCTTGTCCGTTTTGCTCGATCATCTCCACCTGTTGGATGTCCTGATCGATGGTTTTTGACTGGCGCAAATAGAATCCACTTTGGATCCCATCCCCGTCCCAGTAAATCTCATTGATCTCGCGGAGAAATAGAAGGGATGTAGTGCCCAATTTCGACAGCGCGTCAGATATCTCCTGTTTGCTCGTCTTATCTCCTTGCCGGAACGGAATCAAAATAACCGTCTCATTGTTATCACGCCTCACGGCAGGGGCCGCTCTTGGCTTGACGTAGTTTTCGATTATGAAATCCGCAGAACCAGAATGAATCTCTGGTCGATCAGTGAATGCAAAGACCGACTTAAAGCCGATCCCAAACCGACCAATCTCTGTAATTTCTTTTGTGCTCTTGCCGATGCCGCATACGCCACGGACATCTTTTTCATTGAACGTCGCACCGAAGTGTGAGATACGCAGGTGATCGTCGGTTAGCACAAATGAGATTTTGCGAAATTCTTGCTAGCCATTCCTCGGGGCCATCGCGTCTTCGGAATTCTGTAATATCTCGAATATGAAGTGAGTGCGATCGCCATACTTGTCGATAAGCAACGGTCGCCCGAATTCACCAATACCTGTTCCGTAAAAACGTTCGTTTTCTTGACGTATCAAGTCGTAATCGAAAGCTATGTGTCTAATATCCGTAGAAAAAGTTAGACCCGAAATGCTATTATATTCTACTAGTCCCAGTAATTCCCATTAATTTTTAGAGACGAATTCCTGATAATTCTGCTAAAAAAATTCATACACGAACCGAGCGAGTATAACAAACCTCGGATTGAAAATTTGATTTTTTTTGCGTTGATGTTGAAGGAAGGAATGGATTGTGAGAGCATGAGGGCGTGTGTCAGGGATCACCAGAAAAGTGCGATGCTCATTCAGGTTTTTCAAAAGGCACCGATAAGACATGACTATCATCCAGCCAATTTTTAATCCGATCAAAACAGAAGAGGTTCCACATCGCTTGCTATAAATAAAGATGACACTTCTGATCATCTCTCGCACGCTGAAAGACTGCGCCGCAATGCAGGAGAACTTGATCTATCAAAAAGCTGGAGTCAGCAAACGTCATTAACACATTTGCAAGGTGCTTCTTGCCATGGCCGTCGTTGTGCTCAAAACGATCACCAGTGCCTTCCTTCAAGGTCTGAAAGGTTTCATTCTCTATCGCCCATCTGCGCCGACCACTACGCATGATGTCGCAGACCGTATCTTACGTTAATGGCAAGTCAGTCATCCATGAGAAGACTTTTGTTTTATCGTGTTGATCACTCTCTGAATATTTGAAGACATTCACTTTGGTTTCACAATGAGTGTCGCTGAGAGGGACATCATTATCCCCTTCAAAGAACTGATCGGTTTTGCTTTGTCATCAAAGCCTTTCAGTTCTTGTCGCGTCTCACTCGCCTCAAACGAACGGAAGAGCCGTTTGTGGTCATGTGGCTGAACGCCAGAAATGACGCGGACATCCTTTTCTGACAGACGTTTCCTATGTGGCCCATT
>JAPORV010000232.1 GCA_026710055.1 Aestuariivita sp. | reverse complement strand
CGGTTGCAAGAGCATGAACCGCAGTTGCGTGCGCTGAGTTTGGATAAAGGGGTTTAGAGCCCGGCGGTCTATGAAGAACTCTCTGTGAATACCAGCACACCGGCAACTGTCCATTTAATTTTTCTTTTTTCAGAAATAAACGAAAATCAAAACCCATCAGGAAGTAATTTCAGTACCTTTGAACTGCTTCAACGATGGCGAGCGAAGTTCCCATCAGTTGTTCCCACTTACGAAAATGATCTAATTCTAGTTTACATGCTAAACTGAAAAAATCGTTCTCTACACCGACTTCGGCTGGTGTTTTATCCTCAAAAGCAATAAATGAATTTCCTTTGTTAAACCTAAATTGACTTTGATCTGGAGCGTCGAATAAATATCCAAAGCCATCAGAAAACGCAACTTCAATTAAAGAAGAGGATGCTTCATACTCACAAGATTGTTTATCAATTAGTGACATATGATCCGTAGATATCAATGGAACAAGTTGTTTAGTTTTTATCCAGGCTTTTTTTTTCGAATTTTCATCAATAGTCTTTAGGATAATTGATGCAATCTCATCTGGTTCAGCGCCATCTGTCACAATAAATAAATCATAATTGTCGATTTTATCGATATCAACTTCGTACAACTTTCGATAACGAGCAATTTCACTTTTTCTTCTACCAAGAATATCTTCTTTTGCCTGCCGAATCGATGTGTACTTTTCCGTATCGCGCGAACTGTCAGAAAAAACCCTTTGAGAAGCCGTATATGGGTTTGCATACAAATAGACTTTCAATGAATCTGGAACAAAATGCCAAGCCATTCTCGAATCCATCACAAATGGTTCTGTGGACTTAGCACGTGTTACAATGAATCCATCAATCTGATCATCAATACCTGTATTGATTTCCGCAGCATGGTTAGTTTGCAAAGTCGTCATATTCGAGTCTTTACCAATGGCGCGGAATATATTGCCAGTGCTGATAAACTCACAACATAAAGCCTCGCCAAGAATTTTTCCAACTGTGGATTTTCCAGATCCAATTGAACCGGCCAACGTTATATTTTGGACTCTCACGTCACTTTCCAAGACTACCAACCTCGTATCATCTGTATCGCGGAAAAGCAGAATGCATACAAAGATATAAACTTTAATCGCAAATCACGTGTTTTTGCAATAACTTGAACAAAATTCAAGAAATTCTTCATATACTCAAGATCAGATAGTGTCTGTGAAAAACCTTAAAATCAGTATTAAGATGCTAAAAAATTGACTCTTCTGTGATGTTTCTCTGGAAAAGATGACGGGGATAGGGACAATATCAGCCATGTTAACCCAGATGTGCTCCTCTGCTAATCGTTGCCAATACCGCACAAGAGGAGGGTCACATGAGGCGCGAAACTTTCACAACCCCTTCTGAACGCCAAATCAATCGAGTATCTGACATTCAATCCCACGTCCCGCGATGATACCGAGGTCTTATGTTATGCCTTTAACAAGCATGAGAGTGCGATGGTAACACCCGCGACACCGTTCTTAGTCTGATGGAAGATTGTCACAGTGCCCGTGTTGACGGCGAGAAAGGCCGTCCGGGCATGACATTCTGACAGGTCCTAGTGTACCAACTGCATTGAATTGATGGAAATATTACTTTCATTTTTGACATACATTTTTCCTTCACAAAGCTAGATGGCTGAAAAATCTACTCTCTTCACAAATTATAAACCATCAATTCAATAATTTCCGGATACTAGTGTGTGCGGTCATGATACAAGGCGTAGGTATCGACATTGACGGGTGGGCCAACCCGATGTCAACGCGTAAACTGATCTTACAGCTTGAGCAGATTATCGACATATCAGATACGGTACAGACTTGCTCTATAACCGCTGCCTGTAGACGTAGGAGTCAAATACGATGAGGCGCTCGCGCCTCTTTCGTTTGTCTGTATTGATTCCCCAATTTTCCGATCTAAAGCATCTTATAAGAAGGCAAAATTCTATAGTAAATTAATTGGTTGAATTGATATAATTACTAATAGAGCTTGTACGGGCCTTGCTGTCTATAAAGATAGCATTGGTGATAGCTTTTCTCGCTCGGACATCATCAGAATGGCCCGACACGGTTGCCAACCGCTGGACAGCGCTTCGGCGGTAGATCGCATGTCTGGCCCCAAAGACATGATTCCCCTAGTTAATGGTCGGTTCAGCGGATATGCGATATCGTGGGAGCATATGTGGTTATGTTGCTATGTTCAAAACTGATGTCAAATGCTCCTTATTTGCATCCATCCTAATAAAGTGATATTAAAAAAATCGCCTTTATCGCGCGCGTTTCAGGAGAAACCGTATGACCCGCCAACGCTTGCCTGCGGGCATTCAGGATTTTGACCAACTGCGAAACACCAACAGCTATTATGTTGACAAGACTTCGTTGATCCAGGATCTGATTGAGCGTGGCGATCATTACTTTCTCTTTCGGCCGCGCCGATTTGGTAAGAGTTTACTGATCAGCACACTCAAAGCGTTGTTCGAAGGGCAGGAGGTTTTGTTCAAAGGGTTGGACATTCATGATCATTGGGACTGGTCATCCATCCATCCAGTGGTGCGCTTAAGCTTTGGTGGGAAGTACAATTAGCCTGAAGAGATTGAAGGAGATGTGCTTGAGCAGTTAGAGGGTATAGAGCATGAGTATGGTCTCACGTCTGCAAGTACATCCAATACAGGCCCGAGGCGTTTGCGTAATATTCTGCGGCGACTTCATCAGACCACGGGTCAGCGAGTGGTGGTTCTTGTCGACGAATATGACAAGCCGATCCTTGACGTACTACGTGACCCTGACCTTGCCCGCGCCAATCGAGAGTATCTGCGGGGGTTTTACGGGATCATCAAGGACAGTGCTGAACATGTGCGCTTTGTGTTTGTCACGGGTGTGAGTATGTTCTCCAAAG
>JAPORV010000065.1 GCA_026710055.1 Aestuariivita sp. | reverse complement strand
GCAAAAATTTTACGAAAAATAATTTTTTTAAATTGTGTAACTATATGAAAATAAAAGAAAAAATATTCTAGCGGGAATTGCTGTAAACTATGTACACAGTTTGTAACAGGGTCGAAGTCCAGACATAAGCCGTCTTTGGAAACTTTGTCACTCAACTGCAGCAAGCCATGACGTACTGTTGAACACCCTACGGTCATACATTCACCATCCGCTATGATGTCAGCCTATTCCTTATAGTCCTTAAAATCTGCGTCTTTAACGATTGGCGTGTTTCAACTTGTTACTTGATAAAGGTCATCCAAAAATGCATTGAATCAGCAAAGCAGGTAAAAAATATTGATGGTTAAGAGAAACCGTGGGAACTTAATGGTAATCTATGCTTTTGTTTAATTATTTTTCATAACTAATCGCCCTATCATTAAAGAAATTTTCGCAGTGTCCTTTGAGGTAGTTGACAGCATTACGTTGGAAGGTGATTTGAAGAACGATGAGTTGATTATTCCCAAGTGATGTCATAGATACAGCGTAATAAAGGCCTCATGCTATTTGAAACGCTCATGAATATTATGGGTGTCAGACTTTGCGACCGTTCGTTTGCCTACGAAACGGAATAAAATCCTAGCCGAATGCATGCTTGAATTTTTTGCTACTAATATCTGCTGCAAGATGTTCGTCCATTAGCAATAAATAAATTGGGTTAATCAGCAATCCGTGGAATACCACAGAGGTGAGACTGCATTAGGGTTCGTAATTCGGCCTTTAGTAAACAAATGATTTCGTTCATTAATTGGCTCCCTATCTTATTTAGTGCCTATTAAAAAACCCCTATTTTTCTCAAATTTCAAGAGTTTACCATGCATAAAAGTATATTTTTCAACGTGTTAACTTAACCGAAATATGTGAATGCTTTTTCTTTAACTTAGCGAAGATTAGCTGATTCAATGGCAATCTTATGAAAAATTAATAAATTGTACCAAATATCGGAAATCTTCGCCAGAATAAACGCATCAGAAAAGTACATGTTTTCAACATTTTGCCAGAGAATTTAGGGTTTTTTAATAGACACTAGTTACTGAGAGCGTCGTACTATTTCCGCCGCACCCGACCACGATCTGTAGCTTCTCGCTATACACGTGAAATTACGTAATCTCCGACCCCAAATCAACAATTCCGGCACATGCCTACTCTTCCCCACCTAACGGGGTAATCCCTTTTGAAGTGTTTGGGGCTAATCTAAAACATATTTCCCATTTTTTTGCATTTGGAAACATTATTTAGAAAATTTATGGATTTATTGCTCCAAAAAAGATCGTAATTTACGGGAACGACTTGGATGCTTTAATTTGCGTAATGCTTTGGCTTCAATTTGGCGAATACGCTCGCGCGTAACACTAAATTGCTGACCCACTTCTTCCAATGTATGATCATTGTTCATTCCGATACCAAATCGCATACGCAAAACACGCTCCTCACGAGGGGTAAGCGTTGCCAAAATTCGAGTCGTTGTATCCTTAAGGTTTTCTTGAATAGCTGAGTTCAAAGGCAAAATAGCATTCTTATCTTCAATAAAATCCCCCAATTGACTATCATCTTCATCACCAATTGGCATCTCCAACGAAATGGGCTCCTTAGCTATTTTCATCACCTTACGAACCTTGTCTAAAGGCATTTGTAATTTATTTGCCAGTTCTTCTGGTGTAGGCTCGCGCCCAATTTCATGAAGCATTTGGCGTCCCGTGCGCACCAATTTGTTAATCGTTTCAATCATGTGAACTGGAATACGGATCGTCCGTGCCTGATCAGCAATTGATCTTGTAATTGCCTGTCGTATCCACCAAGTTGCATAAGTCGAAAACTTATACCCACGCCGATACTCGAACTTATCAACAGCCTTCATTAACCCGATGTTACCTTCTTGAATAAGATCCAGAAACAATAACCCCCTATTGGTATATTTCTTCGCAATCGAAATGACCAATCGCAGATTGGCCTCTACCATTTCCTTTTTTGCCTGACGAGCCTCTTTTTCGCCTTTTTGCACTTGTCCAACAATCCGACGAAATTCGGAAATATCAAGACCAACATACTGACCTACCTGCGCCATTTCAGAACGTAATTCTGCAGCCTTTCCACTTGACCGCTCGATAAACATCCGCCAACCACGACCAGTTCTGTTGGTCATTTCATTTAACCAATTGGGATCAAGTTCTCTACCACGATATGCTTCCACGAATTCCCGCCGATTTATACGTGCTTGATCAGCCAATTTAACAAACGCACCGTCAATAGACAAAATGCGCCGGTTAATCCCATAAAGTTGATCAATTAAAGCCTCAATTCGGTTATTATGTAAGTGAAGCCCGTTAACCAACTCAACGATATCTCCCCTTAAAGACTGATATTGCTTTTCATCTTTCTTACTAAATGATTGATCTTCATTCAAAGTAGCCGAAAGCCGACTATTCTGCATTTCACTCAATTCAGCGTAATCATCTGCAATGTAATCCAAAGTCCGTAAAACTCGATCTTTTAGTACAGCCTCCATAGCGGCAAGCGACAAATTTGCTTTTTCCTCTTCATCATGATCATTGTCATCTTCATCAATGATCGGATTACCGTCAGCATCCAATTCTGGCTGATTATCATCACTGCCTTCACCTTCTACTGCGCTTTCCTCTATTGGCTCATGACTTTCAGTATTTGCATCAACCAGATCTTCTTCATCCTCTTGATCCGCGTCATCCTCAAGATGACCCGAGAATGTTGTTTCCAAATCAATCACTTCACGAAGTTGAATCGCTTCACTTAATAATTCATCGCGCCAAATCGTAATCGCCTGAAATGTTAGAGGACTTTCACAAAGCGCAGCAATCATTGCACCTCGCCCAGCCTCTATACGCTTGGCGATTGCAATTTCACCCTCGCGACTAAGTAGGTCAACCGAACTCATATCACGTAAGTACATCCTGACAGGATCATCAGTACGCTCTAGCTTTTCTTGCCCCGTGGAAGCAACCGTTAAATCACGTGCTGTTTCCGCAGTCGTGACTGCAGTAGAAGTTCTTTGCTCCTCTTCTTCCGCCTCTTCTTCTTCAATAATATTAATACCCATTTCACTGAGTATTGACATCACATCTTCAATTTGCTCTGAATTGACCCGATCTTGTGGCAATACTTGATTGAGTTGATCGTAAGTAATAAAACCTTTCTCACGCCCATCACTGATCATTTGTTTAATGGTGGCTTGATTCAAATCAATTGAAAGGCCGAGAACTGGGGCGACCTTCTTAGTTTTTTCAACAGTGACTTTAGTGACCATCAAACGCTCCGAGTACTACCGAAGATATATAGCTTGAATTAGCCAAAAACAGTAGTGCAGTTGAAAAAATCGGTAATGTTTTCATAATGGCTTAAATTTTATCAGCTCTCATTATTTCTGATTCTTGATAGAAGCAAAATTCTTTATTTCTTCAGCCACAAAGGCACGTTCACGACGGTCAATTCTCGCGCCATTGGGGCCGATATCATACTCTAATTTATCCTCCTGCCAAGTCTGCATTACATCATTACGCGCATCAGCTACTTCACGCAATCGCCAAGTGATCGATTCATCAGCACCATCCTTCAAGTCTTCTTCTGCTTCTGCAACTTCAGATTGAATTTTTTTAAATACTCTTAGTTTTTGCAACTCTTCCGATACAGTCAATCGAGCGCTTTCAACATCACCTTGTCGGCGAATACATGGTAAGATTTTGACTTGGCTAATTGAAAACAGTTTTTCAAGAGCCTCTGAATCGATTTTTTGCGTTATTTCCTCTCGTAAATTCATTTTTGCACCTTTCGCCACGCTCAGAATACCATCACGAACGACAGCTAAACTTGGATCAACACACCGTAAATTTAAAATATCAGTTTCAAACTCTGACAATATTTCAGGTGCTGAAATTACTGCAGCCAAAATCACAGCTTCACGAAGATACTCATTAGCTCCATCAGGCGATGTAACAACTAATGAATACCGTAAAGATGACGTAGCAGCGGATTGCGTTGATGAGCCAACCTTATAACCATTATATCTCGGCGAATTGACACGAAACAAATTCCAACAATAATCACTTACTTCTTTTTTGTAGTATTTTCGTATATCGTTATCGCGAATTAATTGAATCTTCTGTTCAAGCGTCTTTTTGAGAAAGGCTTTTCGCTCTGGAGTATCAAAAGCCTTTCCATCGGTCTCTTGACGACACAGAAAATTAACCATTGGAATTTTGTTGTCCAATATCGATGTCATTGCACTTTGCCCACTTGAACGAATTAAGTCATCAGGATCTTGACCTTCTGGCAAAATTGCAAAAAACAAACTCTGCCCACTTTCAATCAATGGTAGCGCCAACCCAATTGTTCTTTTCGCTGCATTTAAACCCGCCTTATCTCCGTCAAAAGCCAAAATTGGCTCTGACGTTATTCGCCACAATAATTTAAGCTGCTGTTCAGTGAGGGCAGTGCCAAGCGGTGCCACCGTTGCCTTAAAACCTGCCTCTGATAGCGCAATTACGTCCATATAACCTTCTGCGACAATCACTTGCTGACCTTGACCAAATGACGCCCGGGCTCCCGCATAATTATACAGATTGCTCCCTTTAGAGAATAATGCTGTTTCTGGAGAATTAATATATTTTGCCAACTCGTTAGGATCTACCGCACGACCACCAAATGCAATCATCTTTCTTCGAGAATCGCGAATCGGAAACATAATCCGATTACGAAAGATATCAAATGGATTACCGGTTTTTTCAGATTTCTTTGCGAGACCTGCCGCATAAACCAAATCACTATTTGCACCGATATGCATTAAGTGATTCCAAAGTGCTTGCCAAGAATCTGGCGCAAAACCCACTTCCCAACGATCACGAACTTCCGCGGTTAAACCACGTTTTTGTAAATAATTTCGCACGCCGGACGCAGCTTCTGTATTCATTTGCAATCGATAAAACTGAACTGCTTGTTCAAGAACATTCGAAAGTTCGCTACGTAAATCAGCTCTTTGTTGTGCACGCTGATCATACTCCGGCACCTTCATTCCAACTTCAGCAGCCAATGTCTTAACCGCTTCCATAAAACTCGCGTTTTCCGTCTCCCGTACAAACTTGATCACATCGCCACTGGCACCGCAACCAAAGCAATGATAAAAGCCTTTTTTATCGTCGACATGAAATGATGGCGTTTTTTCCTGATGAAAGGGACATGGCGCCCACATATCGCCTTTTGCCGGATTGGATTTTCGGGAATCCCACACAACTTTTCGACCCGCAACCTGTATCAAGGACGCGCGGTGCCGCAAATCATCAAGAAATCCAGAAGGTAAACTCATGAGTTATAGTTTATACAAATTCTTGCATCAGTCAAAAGAGCAAAAACAACAAATCAAAAAAATTTAGTCATTTTTGGTATTCTTATTAAGAAAACTCAAAATGTTATTAGAGCATTTCGAAACTTCATTCGTAACATATAATTTCATACAGGTTCTCATGGATTTGACTAACAAAAACACGTGAAAATCACATAGCACAGGAGCAATATTTTTGAGGTCAGTACCAAAATAGATTAATTTTAAAGATCAGCCAATCTTCGTTAACCATCACGTTACAATTGCGCTCATCGCGCGTGAAACATGCTGAACTAAAGACATTGCCGTAGATCTAAATCCCATGATATGAAAACAATTTTTCTCGACTCGGGTAATACTTACCATCATGTGAATAAGCTGTGTACGAGCGGTATGGTTTTGTCTGAATTGCGATGTCCGTAAATCGATAGGAACTAAACGACACAAAACTTCTAATACGCGCGGCCCTTCCAATTCAATAACGACCCAGGCATCTGATTGATCAACCAGTGCGGCGTGCTTTGTAAGCCCAGGATCAGGGGTGACACCTATCAAAAAAACCTGGCGTCTGGAAAACCAAAGTGCACGCACCAAACCACTCATTATCACTCTGTTAGGTTCCGGAAATTTCACACCATGCGCCTTTAACAGAAGATTTGAGACTACTTCATCTTGCCCTTTGTAAGGCATAATTGATGTAACGCACTGTAAATCAATTATCCTTAAATCCACTCCTTCAAGATGCCGACCTGAAACTTGATCAGAGACAGAATTTGCAACCAGCTCAACCACGGGCTCGTGCTCCCTCTGGATCAAAAAAAACTGGGTTTGTGACCTGACAATAAACCTTAAGCCTGCGCAGATGGTCAACGGCCTGAACAACCTCACCATGTCGCTCAAATCCATTTTGAAGAAAACCAAGCGCGAGTGTCTGACCAAATGTCGCAGAATAACCAACAGAAGAAATGTAACCTTGGTCATTCTCGCGCACAGTCTCAGCATCTTTAGAAAATAAATGAGCCCCGGCGGTTAAAGATTCCGATGGGTCTTTGGGCCTCAATCCAACAAGACGTTCCCGAACAGGCTGTTGTAAACCCGGGCGTAGTGCCATTTTCTTTCCAATAAAATCCTTTTGATTAGATATCATTCGCGCCATACCCAAATCATAAGCCGTCTTTCGACCGTCAATCTCAGAATGAGTAATAAAACCCTTTTCAATTCTAAGCACATTAAGCGCTTCCATCCCATACGGCCCTCCCCCAAGATTTTCCGCCTTTGAAATCAATATCTGAAACAAACTCTCGCCATATCGGGACGGAACCGCAATTTCATACCCATGCTCGCCTGAAAATGAAATACGAAATAACCGTGCTTTGACACCAGAAAATGTAATGTCTCCGCAAGCCATAAATGGCCATGAGGAATTATCAATCGGGTCATCAAGAATATCATTTACAAGTTCTTGAGCTTTCGGTCCTGCAATGGCAAATTGAGCCCATTGCTCAGTCACCGATGTCATCGCTAAGTCCCATTCAGGATAAAGACACTGATGCACGAATTCCAAGTGAGCAAGCACCTGCGCAGCGGCAGCAGTCGTTGTGGTCATCACAAAATGAAATTCGCCCAATCTTGCAGTCGTTCCGTCATCCATCGCATGCCCGTCCTCCCGCAACATGAGCCCATAACGAACACGCCCAACACGCAAATTCGAAAACATATTGATATAAACAAAGTCTAGCAACTTCGCTGCATCAACACCTTGAATATCAATCTTTCCAAGAGTTGATACGTCACTTACACCTACCGTCTGGCGCACATAACCTACTTCGCGAATACAACTTTGTTGCCAGTTCACCTCTCCTTGGTTTGGAAAATAGCGTGGCCGATACCAAAGATCTGATTCAATCATCGGTGCTTCACGCGCCAACAAAATTGAATGTGATGTCAACAGACGTTCAGGCGCAAAACTTTTTCCTTGCACACCAGCACCTATAGCACCAAGCGAAACAGGTGTGTAGGGAGGGCGAAACGTTGTCGTTCCGGTCTCTGGTATCGTTCGTCCCGTTAATTCAGCTAGAATCGCAAGCGTTGTCACATTGGAGAGCTTGCCTTGATCAATCGCCATGCCTTGCGTCGTATAACGCTTTAAGTGTTCGACAGAATGATAATTTTCTGTCACAGCCTGTTGAATATCTTTCACAGTCACATCATTTTGAAAATCAAGCCACGCACGCCCTTTTCCAGAGATATACCATAGCGCTTGAAGGCGATTGCGATCGTCTTCGGCATTAGGAATTTCCGGCGAAGTTGCAGTCTTGCCCAATTCTTTAGCAATGTGCAAACCAGCATCAATCCCATCTTTAAAACAATCAGCGGTCGACATCAATCCTCTACAAGACCCGATTGCCAACAAACCTGGCACCGCATTGGCCGCTGGTACAAATGCCATGAACTCATCTTGCCAAACTGGTGACTTATGGAGATGACAGGCTAGGTTAATTGTTGGGTTCCACCCACCCGATAACGCAACTGTGTCAACAGAAATGTTTTCATGTCCACTTTCTGTGCGCACAGAAATACCTTTAACCGATTTAATGCCCCTAACATTGTCCACAGTCGCTGACTTGATTAATCTAATTCCATCAATACTCTCTACATCTGAACGGCAATCAATTAATGCCTCAATGTGAATACCAGATTTTTTTAAATCACGAACGGTGCGACGGGCATTATCATTATTTGCAAAAATCGCAAACGACCTGCCAGGCGACACCCCCCACCGGTTTAAATAAGCTCTGACTGAACTTGCCATCATTACACCCGGACGGTCATTATTCTGAAAGGCAATTGGACGCTCAATGGCACCTGCTGCCAGAATTGAATGCTTCGCAACAATTCGCCAGAATATTTCATGCACTACATCTTGCGACTGGAGATAACAGCAAGAAGAACGCTCTAGAGCACTAAATGTATGATTATCATAGACCCCCGTTACAGTTGTTCGGCGCATTAATCTTACATTAGGCAGTTGTTCCAATTCAGCCAACACTTGGTCAACCCAAACATGCCCAGGATATCCGTTCACCTCATCTGTTTCTGCCAATAAGCGACCGCCCATGCGTGAATCTTCATCGGCAACAATGACGTCAATGCCAGCACGCCCTGCGGTTAACGCTGCTATTAGCCCAGAAGGACCACCACCAATAATTAATAGGTCGCAATAAGCCCAAGCTTTATCAAAACGTTCCGCCATCACTTCTTTTGACAACATACCAAGCCCCGCAGACTTGCGAATAAACGGCTCGTATAGCAACTCCCAAAATTTTCCCGGCCACATAAAAGTTTTGTAATAAAATCCAGCGCCGATAAATGGCGCAGCAAGATCAAAGAGTGATCGAACATCCCATGCTAATGTTGGCCAACAATTTTGAGACCTTGCTTCTAAATCGGTATATATTTCTTGCACGGTTGCACGTGTGTTTGGGATGAACCCTTGATCTGACTTAATCGTCACGAGCGCGTTAGGCTCCTCACTACCAGCAGTCAAAACACCTCTTGGTCGATGATACTTGAATGAACGGGCTATTAGTCGAATGTCGTTGGCCAACAAAGCAGACGCAAGAGTATCACCCTTAAATCCGCTATAACGAACTGCATCAAATTTAAATTGAATCGATGCATGACGATCTATCAAACCCTTACCTTCAACTCTCACTTTTTACCTCTTCTGCCAATTCACACTTGATAACCTCATGAGTTCGGGTATCTCGCAACACAACCAGCCATGAAGAACATCCTGCCTCATGATGCCAAAGCTCGCTCGACTCGCCTGCCGGATTTTCTCTTAAATGCACATAATCATTCCAGGTATCATCAGACGCCTCAAATGCAGGTCTCCATAACGATACCGCAGAACCACGACAGGAAAACTCCCGGCTGTCCCGTTCGCCACATATTGGACAAACAATCCGCATATCTTACTTCCCACCTGTTTTTGTGCTGGGCATCTCTTCAATTCTCCCCTCCTAATGAAGATTATGTTGAGCTCCTGTACCTTCTTCGTCCATCAAATGTACGCCATCACGAAACCTGTTCAATCGGAATTTTGTCGCATTCTGATGATAAGAATCCGTCGCCATTAAATGAGCAAATACATTCCCGGACCCAGGTACTGCCTTGAATCCGCCATAACACCAACCGCAATTCAAATACAAACCCTCTATACGCGTACGATCAATGATGGGGGAGCCATCTGGGGACATATCCATGATTCCTCCCCAACTGCGCAGCATTCGCGCTGTTCCAATCATTGGCATGAGGGCAAGACCGGCTTCAACGACGTGCTCAACCGTTGGTAAATTTCCACGCGCAGCATATGACGGGTAGTAGTCAATATCGCCGCCAAAAACCAACCCACCTTTATCCGACTGGCTAATATAAAAATGACCCATCCCAAAAGTAATGACATGGTCAATACATGGCTTTAACCCCTCTGTGACAAATGCTTGCAATACATGACTCTCTATTGGTAATCGCATACCCGCCATTGCAGCAACCTGTCCAGAACGGCCCGCAACACACAGACCAACTTTCTCTGAATGTATCGTGCCTTGCGTCGTATTAACAGAAATCACACGTCCGTTACGCGTATTAATATTTGTAACGGCACAATTTTGAATAATGTCAACACCATGTAAGTCTGCACCACGAGCAAACCCCCACGTAACAGCATCATGACGCGCTGTACCACCCCGCGGATGATAAAGCGCTCCATAAATGGGGAAACGTGCGTTGTCATAATCCAAATAAGGAAGTAATTTCCGCAATTCTGGAGGATTTAATAAAACCGCATCATCGCCTTGATTAATCATCGCGTTACCACGTTTCACCGCTGCGTCTTTTTGTGCATCGGAATGAAAAATATTGATGACACCTCGCTGAGAATGCATAACATTAAAATTTAATTCTTTTTTAAGCCGTTCCCACAATTTCAATGAGTAACTATAAAATTCAGAATTGCCTGATAAAGCATAGTTTGCGCGTACAATCGTGGTATTCCGCCCGACGTTACCACCACCAATATACCCCCGCTCAAGAACAGCAATGTCTTTCACACCATGTTTTTTCGCCAAGTAGTAAGCAGTGGATAAACCATGTCCACCGCCGCCAATAATAATTATATCATATTTTGATTTTGGTTCGGGATTCCGCCAATGCGGCTTCCAGCCCTTATTTCCGGTCAAACCCTCTTTGAGAATACGCCATGCCGAAAATTTCATTACGTTCTTCCTGCTCAAATTAATTCAGCACAATTTCATTCAAGAATTGCCGAGATAGACTTGATAAAATTGATCCTTTAGTCGACAATGCAATGTCCTCATTTTTGAGGAGCACATTAATCTCGCACAGAAATTCAATATACCTAAACTGTCGATTCTATTTCTTATACTCATTTACGGCAGAACCAAGCATAAATATTCAATACCTACATTTCATTCAATGAGGGTCTAATGCCTGAATTCAAAAAAATCCTCATAGCCAACAGAGGAGAAATTGCCATTCGCATTATGCGTGCCGCTAATGAAATGGGCAAGAACACTGTTGCTGTTTTTGCTAAGGAAGATAAACTCGGCCTCCATCGCTTTAAAGCAGATGAAGCCTATCGTATTGGTGAAGGCTTAGGGCCAGTTGCTGCCTATCTCTCAATTGACGAAATAATTCGCGTGGCAAATGAAAGCGGCGCAGATGCTATCCACCCGGGATACGGACTCCTTTCAGAAAACCCCGATTTTGTTGACGCTTGCACAAAAAATGGCATTGTGTTTATCGGCCCAAAAGCAGAAACAATGCGGTTGCTCGGCAACAAAGCTTCAGCCCGGAAAATTGCGATCGCTGCAGAAGTACCTGTAATTCCTGCGACAGAGGTGCTCGGCGACAATATGACCAAAATCCGTGCAGAAGCGGAAAATATTGGTTACCCACTCATACTCAAAGCTAGCTGGGGTGGCGGTGGTCGCGGCATGCGTCAAATTACCTCGGCAAACGAACTCAAAGAAAAAGTGCTCGAAGGAAGACGAGAGGCCGAAGCAGCCTTTGGCAACGGCGAAGGTTATCTTGAAAAAATGATTGACCACGCCAGGCATGTCGAAGTGCAAATCCTTGGAGATAAGCATGGCGCTATGTATCACCTTTTTGAGCGAGATTGTTCAGTGCAACGTCGCAATCAGAAAATTGTTGAACGCGCTCCGGCACCCTACTTTAGTGACGCGCAACGTGCTGAATTATGCGAACTTGGATATCGAATCTGCAAGCATGTCAACTACGAATGCGCAGGCACTGTGGAATTCTTGATGGATTTGCATACAGAAAAATTTTATTTCATTGAAGTTAACCCACGGATTCAGGTTGAACATACGGTGACAGAAGAGGTTACTGGTATCGATATTGTTCAAGCGCAAATTCAAATTGCCGAAGGAAAAACAATCTCAGAAGCAACCGGAAAAATCTCGCAAGACGGGGTTATGCTGAATGGACACGCATTACAAACGCGCATTACGACAGAAGATCCACAGAATAATTTTATTCCTGATTATGGGCGTATTACTGCTTATCGAGAAGCCACCGGTATGGGAATAAGGCTTGATGGGGGAACCGCTTATACCGGAGGGGTCATTACCCGCTATTATGACTCGCTCCTAACGAAAATTACGGCTTGGGCACCAACGCCAGATATGGCGATTGCACGCATGGACCGCGCGCTAAGGGAATTTCGCATTCGCGGTGTTTCAACAAATATCGCTTTTGTTGAAAATTTATTAAAACACCAAACATTCTTATCGAATAAATACACAACAAAATTCATTGATGAAACGCCCGGATTATTCCAATTTTCACGCCGGCGCGATCGTGGCACAAAAGTCCTTACCTATATTGCAGATATCATCGTAAATGGACATCCAGAAGTCAAAAATCGCCCTGAACCTCCCGCGAAAGTTAGAGTCCCCAAACCACCCGAAAAATATGGTGAACCCATAACGGGTACGCGCGATCTTCTAGAACAAAAGGGAGCAAAGGCTATTGCCGACTGGATGATGGCACAACGCCAACTTCTGATTACCGACACAACGATGCGTGATGCCCATCAGTCCCTCTTAGCGACACGAATGAGATCAATAGACATGATTCGCATTGCGCCGGTATATGCCTCAAATTTACCAAAGTTATTTTCTATTGAATGTTGGGGCGGCGCAACCTTTGATGTGGCTTATCGTTTCTTGCAGGAATGTCCATGGCAACGATTGCGAGATCTGCGCGACAGAATGCCTAACCTGTTGACCCAAATGCTTCTTCGCGGTGCCAATGGCGTTGGCTATACAAATTATCCGGATAATGTAGTTACCGCTTTTGTCACTGAAGCCGCAAAAAATATAGATATTTTTCGCGTTTTTGACAGTTTGAATTGGGTAGAAAACATGCGTGTAGCCATGGACGCTGTGATTGAATCCGGGAAAATTTGTGAAGGAACTGTTTGTTATACAGGAGATATTCTTAATCCAGAACGTGCTAAATATGACTTAAAGTACTATGTCCAAATGGCGCATGAATTACGTGAAGCAGGCATTCATATTTTAGGACTTAAGGATATGGCAGGGTTGCTTAAGCCATCAGCAGCAAAAGTCTTAATCAAGGCGCTCAAAGAAGAAATCGGTCTTCCGATTCATTTTCACACGCATGACACTGCGGGAATGGCTTGTGCAACAATTCTTGCGGCAGCGGAAGCGGGTGTTGATGCGGTGGACTGTGCGATGGATGCGCTGTCAGGCAATACCAGTCAAGCAACAATGGGTTCTGTTATTGAAGCACTCTGTCAAACGGAACGTGATCCAGGCTTGAATATTGATGCCATCCGTGAAATTTCTGATTATTGGGAGGCTGTGCGCAAACAATACTTAGCTTTTGAGAGTGGTTTACAAGCACCAGCATCAGAAGTTTACTTACATGAAATGCCCGGCGGCCAATTTACCAATCTCAAAGCGCAAGCAAGATCAATGCAATTAGAGGATCGCTGGCACGAAGTTGCGCAGATGTACTCCGATGTCAATCAAATGTTTGGTGACATTGTGAAAGTCACTCCATCTTCCAAAGTCGTTGGCGATATGGCACTCATGATGGTATCACAAGGACTAACGCGTGAAGATGTTGAAAACCCTGAAATTGACGTTGTGTTTCCCGACAGTGTTGTAGACATGATGCGTGGTAATTTAGGGCAACCTTCTGGTGGGTTTCCCGACAAAATTCAAAAAAAGATTTTGAAAAACGAAAATCCTATTCTCCATCGACCAAGCCGCGATGTGCCTTCTGTTGATTTAGAGACGGCGCGGTGCGATATTTCCGATCATTTGCAAGGCATAGAAATTGATGATGAAGATTTATTGGGTTATTTAATGTATCCGAAAGTTTTCCTTGATTATATGAGTCGTCACGACACATATGGCCCAGTGAGAACACTGCCCACCAAGACATTCTTTTATGGCATGGAGCCTGGTGAAGAAATTAGTGCCGAGATTGATCCGGGAAAAACATTGGAGATTCGCTGTCAGGCTATCGGAGAAGCCGATGAAAATGGCGAAGTACGCGTATTTTTTGAACTCAACGGTCAACCACGCATTATTCGAGTGCCTAACCGAAAAATAAAATCTCAAACAAGCGAAAAACCAAAAGTCACGGAAGGGAATCCAAAGCATATTGGTTCCCCAATGCCTGGCGCTATTGCTACGGTCACTATAAAGTCTGGTCAAGAGATCAAGACGGGTGACCTTCTTCTTACGATTGAAGCCATGAAAATGGAAACCGGAATTCATGCCGACCGAGATGCTATCATTAAAACTGTATATGTTGAACCCGGCGATCAAATTGACGCAAAAGACTTGTTAATTGAATTTGAATAAAATTCTTATAATCTCACAAAAACACGCCGTTACCTTCTCCGATTATGACATTTGAAGACCAAAGCTACTAAAGGGAATGTAACGAACAAAATCACCATGATTGATTTCTTGCGCATGATCGCCTAATTCCACCAATCCCTCCGCCCAACTCAAACCACTAATGCGCCCTGAGCCTTCTGACCTAAAGACTTCGGCATTGCCGTTTCGAATGCGAGCGCGCAAGAATTCGCGCCGTCCAGCTTTTTTATTTTTATGGAATGCTGCAGGAACATTAAAGCCTTGCGGTGCATGCCAACTTTGACCGGAAATAAATTTCATTGCCGGAAGCGCAAAAATAAGTGTGCAAACCATTGCGGCTACTGGATTTCCGGGCAAGCCGAATAGCGGTATCCCGTTCCATTTTCCAAATGCAAGTGGGCGGCCAGGCTTTACCGCAATACGCCATTCTTTTAGTGCTCCATGTTCCTTTAATATCGCAGAAACATGATCCTCGTCACCAACTGATGCGCCTCCAGTTGTTAGAATGAGATGTGCTTGATTCGCCGCTGAATCGAGAACTTCTCGTAACTTAGACCGATTATCAGGAATACAACCGCAATCAATCGTCTGAAAACCGAATTTGGTCATCATAGCTAACAACATCGGTCGATTAGCGTCATAAGTCTGGTGCAACTTTGCGGTAGATCCTACTTGAACCAATTCACTTCCTGTCGACAATATAGCGACGCGAAGAGGTTTAAAGAGACAAACTTCTGAAACCCCAATGGAGGAAGCAAGAGCAAGGTCCGCAGCAGTCAAGCAACGCCCGGTTTCCAAAGTAATGTTACCTTCAATGGTATCTTCGCCCGCATTTCGTGTATTAGCTCCTTTTTTTATTGGCCCGAGAAAAGAGATTGACATTCCATGTTTTCGAACATCCTCGTCAAGAATGACTGTATTGACACCGCTCGGTAACGTTGCACCAGTAAGAATCCTTACTGCATGCCCCTTTGGTACCGAACCCTTATAATGTTGACCTGCTGCGATCCGTGCAGCAATCACAGGTATAGAATGTTTACCCTCCTGAATTGGGCCACATAGACCATAGCCATCAACGGCTGAATTTGGATGTGGTGGATGAGATCGTTTTGCAACTATTGGCTTTGCGATAACCCTACCGACGGATTGATCAAGCTTGTTGATTTCAAATTGATCAATTGGGGATAAACTTGATTGAAGTGAAGCTAAAACATCATCTACTGGCGTCCAATCAATACCCTCTGGCAAGGCAAAATAATCATTTCGGACCGTCGATTTTTTTTGCGTGGGCAATTCAACTCCTAAAATCCAGCCTTCTTCTAGAATACTATCACGAATACTCGGCTCAAGTTTAGTGCAATCAAGAAGTTCTGACCATTGATCACTTGACATTGATCCGAAATATTCTGCGCATTTGAATACCTGCCATTCGTCTTCGTACCAACCTGTTGGCGTTTGTTCCTTCACAATAAATGAAGGATAAATTTCAGCGAAAACAATAGGTTTGTCCTTAGTATTGTCAAACGGCCAAATAGCGACATGTGGTTGAAACTGCTCACGCAACCGGTACAGCGTTGGAAATCCCATTATGGCTTGCGACCCTACCGCCCCGATACCAGTTAATTGCCAACAGGTAAATGCACTCTTTACAACTTGTTCTACCATACGACGTTCGAAGAATGGATTAGAATAGTTCTCTTTATTTTTCGATAAGCCGTCCACATGTTTGGTTGAAGGCAATATTCCCCAAAATGGTCCTTTACCATTTCCAATTTTTCTATTGATTTCTCCAGCGGTTTCGAACCGATTGTTGTTCTTCGGTGAATCGATGACTTTCTTTTCAAACCACTGCCATACGCTGGCAGTATTTTTTGATCCGGTCAACGCTTTTGTAAAACCAATCGGATATCCAAATGGGAAATCAAAACCGACACATAAGCGCCGTTTGTTTTTAATCTCTGAAGCCACTAACTCTTGAAGCCAATACTCTGTGGCTTGCCGATTTCGAAAGTACTGTGGATCATCAACCTTTTCACCGTTAGCAACGGCAGCCCAGATGGCATCTTTTTTGGGTTTTGGTCCTCGGTCTTTCGCCGCAGACCAGTCCACCATGACAATTGTATCGAACTTAATTAAACCAACCTCTTTCAGTATAAAGCTAGCGATAGAACATGTATCGTCTAAATCAAAAACGGGATAATCTGTTGAAATATCCACATCGCTTGCTATCGCACGTATTGAATGATCATTCAGCGCAATCAACGAATTGTTAGTCACTGCCCGATGTGTTTCAATTTTTGAAAAAGCATGATCTTTATAACCTTCCACCAAAATCAAATCAACGGGCGACAACTTTTTCAATAGTGCATCAAGATGCAGTTCATCTTGATGACGTAATTCATGCATCAAAGCAAAGCGACTTTGTGAAGAAAGCAAGACTTCGGTCGCGCCTGCCAGACGATGGCGATAACTATCTTTACCGGGATGATCCACGTCAAAAGTGTGATGCGCGTGTTTAATCGTTGATACGGTGAAACCACGTCTCGTGATCTCGACCAACAGCCTTTCCATTAAGCCTGTCTTGCCCGAGTTCTTCCAACCTACTATGCCATAAACTCTCACAACATACGCTCCGCAATCATCAAATCTTGTGGTGAGTTTATGTTGAAAAAATTCTCTGTATCACTTTCAGAAAATATGGCTTCACGGCCATTATGTTTATCCGTCCAAAGGGTAATTTTTCTTATGCCATTTTCCAAACTTTTCCGCAGATCATCTCGTAGCCCTACCGCCCATAGCCCAAACGTGGGGTGCCTCTTTAAAGAACAATTGGATTTTTGCGTTGCTGCCAATACGACAGGATATTTCATTCCCGAACCGACGCACTGCAACTTAGATACTAGGTCGTTTGGAAAGAACGGTGTATCACCAGCCACAGTAACGATCGTCGTTACCCCACATAATGCTGCCCACTCCATCCCTGCCAGCACACCAGCGAGCGGACCTAAAAAACCGCCAATGCTATCTGGCAAGACTTTCAAATCAAAATCACTAAACCGACTGACGTCATTATTCGCATTCAGTGCAACAGCTTCAACTTGAGAATTTAAACGCACAACAACACGCTCTAGGATTGTTTCATTTCCCAATTGCAAGAGACATTTATCACCACCTCCCATACGGCGAGCTAAACCACCAGCAAGAATGATCCCCAATGGCTTTGCAGTTTTTGTTGCATTCATTTCAGGTCACCAAACTACTCTAAGCGTCTAAGTTTTAATATCGCGAATTAGTCGTTTTTCGCCGCTTAAACAGAAAAACCGTTTTCCTCTCAAACGACCAATTAATGTCATTCCAACTTGCTTCGCAATTTCCACTCCCCAAGCGGTAAACCCTGACCGGGAAATCAAAATGGGAATACCCATCGTCGCTGTCTTTATGACCATTTCAGAGGTTAATCGACCGGTCGTATAAAGGAGTTTATCCTCTGGAGTTTCGTTATGTTTCAGCATCCAACCTGCAACTTTATCAACAGCATTATGACGTCCTACATCCTCCATATAAACTAGCGGATGATTTTGGTAACACAAAACAGTACCGTGAATAGCCCCTGCTTCAAGGTAGAGTGAGGGTGTTTTGTTGATTTTTACTGATAATTCGTACAACCATGATATGTGCAAAGGCGAATGTGATAAGGTTAAATTTTCCAAGCCTTCCATAATATCTCCGAAAACTGTTCCAACTGCACAACCACTTGTTTTAATTTTCTTTTTGAGTTTTTCTTCATATGTTGTTTGCGATATGGTTCGCACAACAACTATTTCCAACTCGTCATCGTAATCGACACCACAAACATCACGATACGATTCCAACATGTGTTGATTACTTAAGAACCCTAATGCAAGATACTCGGGATAGTCTCCGATGGTCATTGCTGTGACAATTTCCTGACGATTAAGGAAAATTGTTAGAGGCCTTTCTTCAATAACCGCTATCTCGTTATTTTCCCCTCGATGATCAACGCCCCGAACAATTCGTTTAAGGTTTGTGGTAGTTGGGTTTGGCGAAATAATATACTTTTCATTACGTGAAGTTGTTGCCACAATATCATTCTCCGAATAGCGATAATGATCTTTAATGCCCCGTATTCTGATACAAGTTATTGAGACTCCTGAGAAGTTCTCTCTCGCTAGCGAATAAAAATTTTTCAAATCCGACGTTCAAATCATCACGAAACATTTAGCCACTTTATACTTGCGACGTGAAACGACCTATGATAACTTGTAAACTAAAGGTGCGGGCGTAGCTCAGAGGTAGAGCATTACCTTGCCAAGGTAAGGGTCATGAGTTCGAATCTCATCGTCCGCTCCATATTTATGTGAGAAAAGCGTCGGAATTATATCACGGACGGTCCAAGTTATAGTCGCTCTTACTTATCTGTGTAAATTAAATGCCGTCATCACTTTGAAAATCTCGCGCTCGGTTAAATCTTAAATTACAAGTAATCAACACAATATCGGACAGCAAAGAGTGTAGCATCGCTTGCAAATTTTTTTACCGAGAATATCGACATCAATACACCCAAAGACTGGCGATTCGTTCAATATGATCGTAATCTTCTTTATTGAGGTTCAATGCGAACTGACTATTGAGAACACATGTAACCTGCGAGCCTAGAAATCGCTCCTCAGCACGGTCGAGAATTATGACTGAGCAACGACACAATCAAACTATAAGCGACATTAGTGTATGTAAAAACCACTTATTGATTAAAAATTAAATTTACTGAATGGGCAGGCCGTATAAGGGCGTCTATCACAAGTTCAGCGTCAAGCATTTGTAGCGATATGTGAACGACTTTGCGGGTCGTCACAATGTGCGCTCGCTGGACAGGATGAAACGGATGCAAACGATTGTGACAGGCATGACCGGGCGGTATGACAGTTAATGAGAAGCCGGAAAGTTCAGTAACAAATCCCGATAGTGCGCGAACTGCTTCATGCGGCCAGCCACTGCGGCTTTCAGTTCGTTAACAAGATCATCTATTAACGCAGAAAATTTGTTGAGAGCTGCACAATCTCGGACTGAATGGTCAGCGACTTTTTTTGAGTCCTCCGGGTACGGAATGGGGAAGCGAAATTCATGAAACCCCGTTATGTCCACAGATGCGAAACTTGACTTTGTTGTATTTCGTTGACATCAGTCAGCGAGCAAGAATTCGAAACAAGACAAAAATTTGCCTGACATAAATGCTCGCAAACCTTTCTTTCAGGGCGAGGTTGGTGAATTGTTGGTTTGTTAAGTGCAGGATTAACATCAAAGTATGTTCCCCGATAGTCACCTAGATTGTAAAAATCAATTAATTTCTAGAAAACAGGTTACTGTTCTCAACAGCACTCTAAGAAACTTTTTGCAAAGCGTCATTAAGTCGCCGCCCCAGCCAGCAATCTGTTCAGAAAATTTACCGATTCGTGCGTTATTCGCTTTGCATATCACGGTCTCTTAATGCGTTAACCATTATATATAATTCCCTAAAATGAGATTACTCATTGATCCTCTTTTAATAGGCTTGTAATGGCTTTTACTAACCGATCAGAATCCGGCTTTGTAGCAGAATGGAAATAATTTACTAACATCCCTTGCCGGTTGATTAAATACTTGTGAAAATTCCATTTTGGTGCAGTGTCAAAGCCAAGTTTTTTTCTGGCATACTCGTAGAAAGGATGCGCATTATCGCCTTTTATGCTGTATTTTGATGTTATCGGAAACGTAACGCCATAATTGATTTTACAAAAATTCGCAATTTCTTCGTTCGAACCTGGTTCTTGCTGACCAAAGTCATTGCTGGGAACACCAATGATAACCAGACCATCATCTCTATATCGTTGATATAAGGCCTCAAGCCCTTTATATTGTCCCGTAAAACCGCATTTGGATGCAGTATTCACCACTAGAATTACGTTTTCCCTATAATTAGAGATTTTAATTGGTTTTTCAGCCATGAGTGCATCAAATGAAAAATCATACGCCGTTTGATCTGCACTCGCCTGCGTGGTCACCATAAAAACTCCGATTATTGTCAAAATGAATTGTTTCATGAAAAAAGCTCTCCTTGAGTATGATTTTTTATTTTTTTCTTACCCACTTTTCTTGGCAAACCAGACTTACGACTGCCATGTTTGTTCAAAATTTTTTGCGCCATTTCTTTATGTGTACTGTTATTTCTTCTCAAACCGTAAAGTTTGTCAGCGGCTAATTTTCGCGCTGTTTTTTCGTCAACGATGGGCATAGGATAGCCATTCATTTGTGAAGCAGATTGCCACGGCGTATGGATAAATGCTTGATCCATATCAAGCAGTTCTGGAATCCAGTGACGAATGAAAACACCCTTTGGGTCGTGATCAATCCCTTGTTTAATAGGATTATAAATACGAATAGCGTTTATCCCTGTTGTGCCTGATTGCATTTGAACTTGACTATAATGAATACCCGGCTCATAATCAGTAAACAAATTTGCCAAATGTAACGCCGGTTTTCGCCAGTGTAACCAAAGATGATAGCTAGCAAAGCTCATAACCATCGCTCGCATACGAAAGTTCAACCAACCCGTTACTGTTAAAGCCCGCATACAGGAATCCACCATCGGATAGCCCGTCATGCCAGATTTCCACGCTTCAAAATAATCATTATTGAAATCATGCTCTCTTAAAGAGTCATAGGCGGAGTGCATATTTTCAAATTCAATGCGCGGTTCATCTTCAAGTTTTTGAATAAAATGACAGTGCCAGCGCAAGCGCCCAGAGAAAGAACGCATGGCACTGGGCCATTTCCCTTTTTTACCACGAGGCAATTGTTTTATATCATGATTGCGATTCTCGCATGCTTGAAAAACTTCACGTATAGACAATGTGCCGAATGCCAGATGAGCTGATAGTCTTGAACAGCTTTCATAGGCCGTTACAGGCGATGACATATCTTTGGTGTAACCTTCTCCTCGTTTGTGGAGAAAGCTATTCAATAATTTGATTCCTTCAATACGTCCGCCTTTTTGTAAGTCATTCAATCCATCTTCATGCAGTCCCAATTCAGTACAGTTTGGTAAGGAATCAATTGGTTCTGCTACTGTTTGCAGGTTTAAGGGTTTATCTATAAGCGGTTGTTTCATCTGATGATACCAACGCGCCGCCCAGCCATCGCGATCATTCAAACAGCGTATCACCCCATTTTGAATCGGTTCATGCCATGGAATATTTTTTGATTTGCACAAACATTTGACTGTCTTATCACGCTCATAGGTCCAACCATTCCCTGTTTCCTGGTGAGACCATAAACTTTCAATATGATGGCGTGTATATAGACCCTCCAAAACATCCACCGCGTTACCAACTTTTATAATCAAATTTTGACCAATATTACTCAGCGCCATATCAAGTTCACGCAGACAGTCTTGCAAAAATACATAATGCCGATAGCTCATGTCAGGCTGATGCCATAGATCTGGCTCAAAAATATAGAGAGGCAAAATAGTTGCATTTTTAGCAGCTTGTGTTAGAGCTTCATGATCTTCTATGCGTAAATCTCTTTTAAACCAGATAATATTCACTCAACTACTCCAAGTTTTTTTGCTTAGCTTATTTTTTCTTTAAAAAACATACTTATACCACAGGTGAAAACCGGATTGTTTAAGATTGGCTCTCATAGGCTTAATCGTTTCTGATTCTGACAACCCTGTGAGTGCACAAATATCATCAAATGATGTCTTATCATACCAAATCATTTCAATGATTTTATTGATCTGTGTTTTGCATACGCTCACGGACAAATCGCCTCACCATCCCATGCAAAACATTTTCCTGTTTGTTCTGCACTCGAGTTTTCTAAAACTTCCAATAGTTTCTCAGCTAAACATTCAGGCGTAAAAAGTCTGCCGTCAGCAACATTGCCTTGAAATGGTTTGATAAATCAGTATCCACTGTACCGGGACGAAGCCCAACAAAGATTGCTTCCTTATTTAGTATGCCAACTTCAATAGCAGCATTTTTAATATCATATTCAATGCTGATTTTAAAGCACGATAAGCATACCACCCGCCTAGCTGATTATCTGGATATACTTCCCAAACACGCTGACAAAGCTGCGAGGATTGATGATTGTTCTTTGTTCAACTTCGATAAAAAATATGTGGTTATCAGTGCAGGTGTAATGGTATTAGCTTCAAAAATGCGATGAAACTTTTTTGCAGATAAATTCCACAAAGATTTTTCTGGCATTAACGCCCCATCATGTAAAATACTATTCGCCACCACTACCAAATCTGAAGGTTTTTCTTTTGCAGCTAGTTCGAAAGCTTCAGAAATTGAATCCTCGCTAATGTAATCTATGCTATGCTCACCATTTCTAGAAAATGCAAATAAACTAGCATTTGGATATTTTTCAGATAAAAGTCTTGCAAACGCGCCGCCAACAGCACCAGATACTCCGAGAGTAGCGATATTCTGTGGACTAATCCTCTTGTTTCGTTCCTAGTATCCTATCGTTATTGAATTAGTGTTAGAAGCTGGAAAATTGTTGTCTTATTTGTATTGAATGATATAGAAGTATCTCATTGATAATAATACCACATCCCGATTAGTCTGAGCAGGGCCGTTTCTGAGGGTCACGGCACCCGTTCACCGCCCCGGTCGCGGGATCACCGCATCCTCGACGAATGAAGTGGCTCTAGTGAAGAAGGATAACGATCAACCCTGCCGTAGCCAAGATGCTGGCCATGATCCACCGCGTATTGGCCGTTTCACGGTGCGTGGCTTCTTTATCACGCTTTTTGGCCTCCTTGTCGCGCCGTTCGGCATCTATTTTTGAATTGGCCATATCTGTACGAAATCGTTCCAAGGTCGCATTAAGCCGTTCCTGCGCGCTGGTATTTTCCGCTTTCAACGTATTCATGCGCTCCTCCATAACACAGCCAGCCGTTTATCCAATTCGTAATTATCGGGTGGGGTATCCATGCTCTGAAAGTGGATAATTCGCATGATGTCGTCAACGGTGATGCGTGCAGTATTCCCACATGAACGAAAAGCTGAAAAATCGCCACCAATACCCCCTCTTTTAAACTTTTTCATGGCCAGCTGTTTTTGATTTTTATGGTGAAGTCAAAAGGGTCATCTGGAGGTGTCATTTGGCATAGGTCGCGTCGGCGCGTTTAGCGCCGTCAAATTGATAATAATTCCATACTCGGAATTTATTACAATAGTGATTTATTTTGATGAGTTTTCCATAGCCCTTGATTCTTTCTTCTTTTTTCTTTGCGCACGCATTAAATGCGAGGTTCTATTGAAACATTTACCCAGTAATTGAAACAAAACTATTGCTGTTTTTATAAAAAAATCTATTTTAATAGGTTCATTAAATCATGCCCGATCTTGTCCCAAAACCACCCCAGAAAGTCACGAAAGCGCGTTTGCCCATTGGCCATTTTTTTGCTGCACAAGCAGCTTTTTCTGCGCGCTCAAGTCACCCTGACGAATCGACCGCTCCAGCATCTGAGCCCCCATGCTCAACCGAAAATACCCGTTCCATACCACTTGATGACCAGGTGGGGCTTCATTCTTGCGGTTAAGATACCCTCCCAGTC
>JAPORV010000328.1 GCA_026710055.1 Aestuariivita sp. | reverse complement strand
TAGCAGAGAACTTCGGTATCATCGCGGGAGTTAGGGTCGAAGGTGAGCTGACGGATGGCGGTATTGCCAAGAAGGGGTTGTATGGCGAGGGATGTGCGCATAATGTCAGCAATTCCCGTTAGAATATTTTTTCTTTTATTTTCATATATTTACGCAATTTAAAAAAGTTATTTTTCGTAAAATTTTTGCGCCAAATTGAGACTTTACTGTTATTTCTGGAACATTTTTTTCTACTTTTCTCAGAGACTTAGAGCTCAAATGACACTCGTCACTATTCACGCAAGTTAGCGGGAATTGCTGACGTCTCTTCACAACGAGACTCAAAAAACAGCGTTGTGCAATCACATAAGACGAGATCAACGGGTTCAGGAAACAAGGACCGTGTTGTCGCCGATACCCGCCCACGAAGACGCCCTATTGCTGCTTCGTCAAGGAGGTTCATCATTCGATAGACCTTTTCCAAGGCCATGCTGACACCGAAGTCCTGCTTAAGAAACCGCACGCTCAAACGCTTACTCTCAGGATGGGCAATGCGCGCCAGTACCGTGTGATACAAAATCCAATTGGATATCTTCTGTTGTTGTGCCGAGAGAATGTGATCAAGTCCGATATCGCGGTAGACGCGACCATATAGCTCGTGGATGCCGCCCGTTGCTCTTCGTACAAGGAACTCAAGTTGTCAATCGGAAGAACGTGTTTTGGTTTACGGCGCGATTCGATCGCCATCTCAGTGACGTATTCTGGCGGGAAAAGACTGGGTTGTGGCTCGTGGAACATTTTGGCTTTGATATGCTCTGCGATTTTCCAAGGTGCCTGCTTTTCTTGATCATCGTGAGCAACACCGACATAACGCAGGATGCGCTGGCGTATTTTTCCGTTGACACGAACGGATTGAACGATCTGCACCGATGTTCTGGGTGAGTTTGGTGTGGATTTAACGCGAATGAACATAGGGGCAGTACGGCCATTTGGTTGGCGTCAAGAACATAAATTGTTGCTAGGCACTATTAACCACTCAATCGAACTGGAAATAGAAAAGCGTTTCTATTCAATGAGTTACATTTGGTCCCGCGCTCAGAATTTCAGTACACCGTCAAAGTCAGAAGGCCCGCACATGAACAACAGGCTTTGGCGTGCGAGCTGTCCTTTGACGCGGCGCTGGCAGGGTAAGAATGCCCTGCGCTTCTCAATGCTCTAAAAGCCGCAACCCGGACTGAACGCGGTATGTGCCTTTCGGCGTTTTCCAATTGATATGTTCGCAGATGGTCAGAGAGAGCTCACTGCGGCGATCGTTTGGAAAGAGTTCCACCGTTTCTTGAACATCCGCAAGTTGTTGCCGCGTGAAGCGCCGTCCGAGAAACATCGTCGATTTGAGGGCTATCATTTTGGGGTCCATGCGTTCTGACTCCGTCAATAACTTTATCCTCAGAGTCTATCATGCAGTTAGGTATGAAAAAATCACGACAATACGCCATAAGCCTAATGAAATGCCATTGCCTGAACGGGGTGCCTCTGGGTGCAATGCACGGCACAATCTATTTCGGAATGTCTGATGGAGTATGGCATGAGCGTCAGTGACCGCAAAGTCGCGACGCTTTTGAAGAAACAGAACGATGCCCTGCGTGTTTGTTGCAAAACAATCTCATCCGTTGGTCATCCTGACAGCGATGCTCAAGTTTCGCTGAGTGCCAATCGGCGCGCGGGCCAAAGCCGAAGGCATTCCCCTCATGAGGGTGGATACAAAAAAGAAAGAACTGATCGGCCGATTTGACACCTCGGGCCGCAAGTAGGGTCAACAACCAGCATGCGTCAATGATCACGACTTTCGCTGCCGTGCCCGGCGGGATTGACGACTTGAGGCATACCCAAGGAAAGATCGAGAGTGGTGTATCGACAGACACTCCCGAATGTGCCGTTGACTGTATTCACCCGTGGTGGACGACAATCGGTCAAAATCTCTCTCATACCGACGACCTGATCATTCTGGCGGAGAGCGGAGGAAGTAATGGATATCGGCCTTGGGCTTGAACGTCCTACCTTCAAACCAAATGAGCGGCACAGAACACTCTGCGCCGTACGGTTGCACCTGATCCATCTGGTGCATCAAAATGAAATCCCCTTGAGCATCGTCTATTTTGTGAGGTCTCGAAAAACTGGGCTGGCATAGCTTTGACCGACATTGATACAATCTTGAATCTGATAAAATGAACCCCACCGCAAACAGGCCTTGCCGTCTCCGCATATCCTGTCAAAGGAGCATACCAAAAGGGTCTAAAAACGAGTGATCAACAAAAGAGAGACTTGGGCATTGAGGAGGACCGAGCAATTCCGAAAGGGAATTATACCCTCCAACCTTGAGCCAGAAAAAATGATCTATCAAACAACAAAAACCATACGTTATTCTTTCGCTAACTCTTAAGCAGAAATGTTCAAAGTATTTTTACAATATTGACAGAACCGAAAATGTCGCCTGCGATCGCTAAAATTGTGTTAAAACAAACAAAAAATGTGATCTATAGCATTAGTCAAAAGAACAAAAAACATGTTGTCAACTGTTGTACATTAACCAACTTAATGTCAATATCTTCAATAGATTTATATTTTAAGAAGAAGAGTCTTAAATAATCGACCGATAGAATTTCCTATTGATTTAAAAATCTTTAATGGGAGAACAAATGAGGAAGTTTCTTATTGGACTATATCTGAATCATATCCAGATCTTTTTTCATTCTGGGTAGATTCGGCTAATACTAAACCAAAAACACCTTATTATTTGTTATGGTTTATTGATGCAGAAGGATTTGGAGAAAAACCACGACCATTAATTGTAAGATGTTTCATGACTGGCGGTAGTTATGAAATACCGTCTGATGTAAGTATTGAAAATCTAGTATATTGTATCATTAAAAGCCTTACATATTGTTGGCCATGTTGTCGCCGAA
>JAPORV010000493.1 GCA_026710055.1 Aestuariivita sp. | reverse complement strand
GACTGGGAGGGTATCTTAACCGCAAGAATGAAGCCCCACCTGGTCATCAAGTGGTATGGAACGGGTATTTTCGGTTGAGCATGGGGGCTCAAACGCTGGAGCGGTCGATTCGTCAGGGTGACTTGAGTGCACAGAAAAAGCTGCTTGTGCAGTAAAAAAATGGCCAATGGGCAGCCCGCACCAGTACAGCAGGGGACGAACTGATGAAACTGCGGACAACTTCTCTTCACTTCCGCACAGGGGGTAGCGTTTCGGTTTTCCCACCTTCACCTCACATAGACTTTTCGAACCAGTTCTGTGCCGCCTTGTCGTCGGGAAAAAGGTTGAAGAACTCAGGTGTGGACAGTCCCTTGCGATGCGATTTTCGGGATCCTGATTTCTTCCTTGGCATTTTTGATACTCCTTTAATAGGAAAAAAGACCCCCGTCGAGTTAACCACAGGAGTTGGGTGATAAGTAAAATCCGCCGAAGATTTTTCACTCCAGCGGCTCTATGCGGTTAGATTAAATAAGAAAACCGCGAGATGTAGTTATCCCATGGTCTTAATTAACGAAGTTTCATACAAGCTATTTATTGCAAAAGTAAAAGAACTTTCAGGTAACGCTACCGTTATCAATCATAACGAAAGCATTATCTTGATTAAGACTCTAAACCCTTTACTTCTGTCCTCTCTGACGCTGGACGCTCAAGAAAATAGTTGCGCCTAGTTACATAAGTAATTCCCAAAAAGAATACCCTCCCAAAGTCATTAATTTGCCTGACGCCGCATAAATGCCGGAACTTCAACATGCCCTTGGTTATCATCTGAAATCGGATCTTGATTATCTATAAAATCAGGTAAAAAATTATTTCTGACTGACCGCGGCTCTTTTTTTTGTTCTGAAATTACAGGCTCCGAAGACTGGCCCGTCATACGGTTAATAAGTGAATTAATGCCAAATCCACGTTTTTCGATCCGCTTGTTTATCTTTGTTTGCCCTTGATCTGCAAAACCAGCAACAGCCTTGAGAGATTGCTCTTCGATAGTATTTAAGTGATCCGAATTTTGAGTAGTAAATTTCCTGTCATTTCTTGTCGATGAAACGGGAAACTCTACTGTCTCTTTTGAAGCAACCGAAAAACTAGGACTTTCAACTTCATCTTGACGCGAAGAAGATACCATATCTTCCGTTTTGCGGGCATAACCATCACTCACAGTATCACTTGATCTTGTTGCGATATCGTTGTGCCAAGCACTTTGTTCTAACTGGTTAAGTCTTTCTGTAGGTTCATCAAATCGACTGCTCACAGTGTCAAAGATAGACGGCTCTTCAACAGCGCTTATTTGTTCAGTCACGCTCTCTAAAGAACCTGGAACTGAACCTGATGACATATTTTCTTCCATTTCAATTCCAGTTGCAACAACGCTCACCCTGAGTTTATCTTCCATAGTTTTATCAATAGTAGATCCAAAAATAATATTTGCATCTGGATCAACTTCACTTTTGATACGATTTGTTACCTCATCAATTTCATAAAGCCTAAGGAGTTCACTACCTGTTACATTAATTAAAATACCTTTTGCTCCTTTTAATGAAACCTCATCCAAAAGAGGATTAGCTATTGCCCTGTTTGCCGCTTGCACCGCCCTGTCTTCGCCTTCGGCTTCTCCAGTACCCATCATCGCGTTACCCATTTCATCCATTACCGAACGAATATCTGCAAAATCCAAATTAATAAGCCCAGGTCGAACCATTAGATCAGTAACACCTTTTACCCCTTGATATAGTACGTCATCCGCCATACCAAAAGCTTCTGTCATTGTGGTTTTCTCATTCGCGATACGAAAAAGATTTTGATTAGGAATAATAATAAGTGTATCTGCAACTTCTTGTAGAGCGGCGGCACCTACTTCTGCTTGCCGCATTCGACTACTTCCTTCAAACCCAAAGGGTTTAGTTACAACACCCACAGTCAGAACACCAAGTTCTCGTGCAGCCTGTGCAATAATTGGCGCAGCACCGGTTCCTGTTCCCCCTCCCATTCCGGCAGTAATAAAGCACATATGATAACCCGTTAAATGTTCGATGATTTGTTCTATGCTTTCTTCGGCGGCTTTCGCACCAACTGCGGCTTTCGCACCTGCTCCTAAACCTTCAGTAGCATTTATCCCCAACTGAATTGTTGATGAAGCTAATGATTGACGTAGTGCCTGTGCATCAGTATTTGCTGAAACAAACTCAACACCTTCCAAAGACTTGATGATCATATTGTTGATGGCGTTACCGCCAGCCCCTCCAACACCAAAAACAACGATTCGAGGACTAAGGTCTTCAGTCTTAGGGATTGTCAGATTTAAAGTCATATATAAAATCCATTCAATTCTAATGATGAAATTGGTAAGGAATTATTCCATTGACACATCAAAAGCTTACAATTTAACTTAAATTTTTATCATCAAAAAAGTAACTTACACCGCTAAATATAGGTAAATTTTTATTAAATTACCGATATATTGCTAAAATAACTTATTTTATGAAGCTGTTCAAATAAAAAATAAAACAACCAAACAAAAAATGATTTTTATGCAGTTACAGTTAAGAGAATGATTTATTCAGCAATTCCCGCTGAAGTACTTTTTCTTTTATTTTCATATAGTTACGCAATTAAAAAAATTACTTTTCGTAAAATTTATGCACCAAAATTGAGACTTTAATGTTATTTTTGGAACATTTTTTTCTAGTCTTCTCAAAAACTTAGAGTTCGAATGCCATTCCTTACTATTCACCCAAGTTAGCGGGAATTGCTGTGATTTATTACAAATCTTGTCCATTATTGGAGCGAATCACACCATCAAAGACAAAAAAATCAACGCCAAATAACAAAAACAAATGTGACCATTATTCAATATCCACTTTCAAAAAGTGTTAAAAGCGTGCAACATAAGAAAATATAAATTCAATGTGTTTAAATCTGGAAATTAGACCTTGTGACGTCGAAATCTCCCACTGTTGATATTCAAAATAGTTGAACCCACACCCATAACATTCGGGACAAGGATAAAAAGTCAGTGGTACAAAGGATTTACTCTAAGACGTGACCTAACCGATGCAAGCAGTTAATCATTCCCCATGAAATTTATATTCAAGAAACGATCGCTCGGTTAATTGAACTCTCCCACCGCTATTACACTGTCAATATCAACTTCTTTGCCTCACCAGTTATCACGAAACCATTGTACTGCGCGCCGTAGACCAACCTTTGACCGAATAGCCGTGGGCATTTCGAAATCCCACCACTCATCTTGCGGTAACGCCGAAAATAATCCCAAACCAACAACAGAAGAGAACCCTGGGCCTGATACAGCTTGTGGCAAACCTGGAATACGCAAGGGTCGTCCAAGACGTACTTGTTGCTGCAAAATACGTCCCGCGACTCTATCTAGACCCGGAATTTGACTCCCCCCACCCGTCAATACAATTTGCCGACTTGGTAAGTGATCAAATGCTGCATCATCTAACCTTGTTCGGATTTCCTCAAAAATCTCTTCTACGCGGGGACGAATAACGCCAATTAATTCTGAACGTGAGACGTTACGCCGATCAAAGTCCCATTCACTACGATCACTACCAATGTCTATAATCGTATGATCATCACCAGCCGTGGCAATAACTCCACCATGCATAGTCTTGATATATTCTGCCTTAGATTTTGGAATATTGAAACCAAGCGAAATGTCATAAGTGATGTTTTGACCACCAATTTCCACATAATCTGCATGAATCATGTGTTTTCTTAGAAAAATAGATACCCCTGTCGTATCACCTCCTAAGTCGATACACGCAGCACCAAGTTCTTGTTCATCCTCTACCAATGTAGATATTCCTGATGCGTAAGCTGAAGATACCAACCCAGCGACTTCGACATCACAGCGGTTGATACACTGAATGAGACTTTGAACAAGCTTAGTGTCAACAGTAAGCATATGCATATCAACAGAGAGCTCATGTCCATATTGCTCGCGCGGATCACTCAAATTAGAACGATGATCAAGCCCGAAATTAACTGGCTGCGCATGTAAAACATTACAATCAACATCAAAATTTGGAAGCTCACATGCTGCAAGAACCCGAGAAATCTCTCTTTCAGAAACGGTTTTACCTTCAATTTCAATGCGCCCACTTGTTGCATATGACCGTTGTTTTGCACCAGAAAAACAAACCATTGCATGATCAACGCGTTGACTTGCCATTTTCTGAGCCCTTTGTAAAACATTTCGAATAGCACGCTCGGCTTCATTCATTGAGGTTATTTCACCACATTTGACACCCAGAGATTGAGTTGTTCCAACACCAATGACGCGAAAATCTGCCAACCCGTCAAAATAACCATGTCCTAAATCTTGCTGAAAAGAACTCGGGCTGCCAAACTGTAAAATTAAACAAGAAACTTTTGACGATCCAAAATCCAAAATTGCCAGAACGCCCCGATGCAATGCCTGCTTCCGAATTTGTCGCATTGCACGTTGATTTTCGTATAATTCTCGTACTGCTTCTTCCATTTCTAATTTTTTTCTTCTTGATTTTTACGGTTTTCTAAAAAAACCTTATTGGCTTCCTGTGATATCCTTACTGTCGGTCGATCGGGAATTCGCATATCCACCAACAATATATCGCGATCAAACAAATTGCTTGTTTCATTCATTGAAATAACTCTTTCAAGAGCTTGAACGGGTTCCAATGATGGGAGTAATATTTTCTGCTCTTTGTCTAAAATAATATCCCAACGCCTTTCACCAATGCGAACAAGTCCACGCAACCTACTCTTCCATGGCACAGCAGTAGCAAAAATCTGTAACGCTTCTGTGACATGTTTATCGGCATTTTCCCCAGCAATTAGTGGCAAATCCACCCGTTCTTGTCGTGAATTGATCGTATTAATAGGTGTTCCGGCTGCATCCAAAACCTGAATAGACTCTGAATTTCGCCAAACAACAGCTGGTTTAAATTCAACAACTTCAATCGACAAAGTACCGCCATTTTGAAGATGTACACCCGCCGACTTTACTCGACTAATATCAATAATCAAATTGCGAACATAATCCAAATCAAGATCAAACGAACTGACAGGAAATTCAAGCGGGAGGACATCTCGAATCTCATGAGCCAAATCATCGCTCGCACCTTCAATCGTGAGAGAATGCACCATCAATCCAGGACTATGTACAATTTCATATTTTAAGTCCCGCAGAAATTGTTCAACATTAATCCAATAATTTTCATGGATAAGATAAAACACAATTCCAATTATTGCCCCGACAGGCAACGCAGCTTTCATTAAGAACCTCACAGATCGTGTGAGCAAAAAACGTTGCAACCGATACTGAAAAATTGAGGGGTTTGAACGAGAACGAGTAAAGAATAGCCTTAGCGATCGCATGAAGAGTCCTCAACGATCCATTGGCATAACTGACCAAAGTTTATCCCAACCGATTTTGCTTGTTCTGGCACCAAAGACGTTGGTGTCATTCCCGGTTGCGTATTCGTTTCCAACAATACCAATCCTTCAAGACCTTTTGTATCATCCCAGCGAAAGTCAGTGCGGGACACCCCACGACACTTCAAGACTTGATGTGCTCTCAATGCGAAATCAAGACATGCATCAAATATTTCAACCGGAATTTTGGCGGGAACAATATGTTGCGAAAGCCCTAATGTATATTTTGCATCATAATCGTACCAACCATCTGTCTCAATTTCTGTTACTGTGAGCGCTCTATCACCCATCACTGCCGTCGTAAGCTCTCGCCCAACGGCATAGTCTTCCACCAAAAGCACATCAGGTAATTCATCTGACATTTCTGACAAAAAATTTGAATCTTTTTTGACAAAAAATATCCCAATGCTTGATCCCTCGTTATTCGGCTTCACAACGTAAGGAGGCTTTTTCGTAAGCCCCTTACAAACTTCCTCTTTTGAAATCAACATACTGTTGACAACAGGCAACCCTACTGAGCGATAAGCGTCCTTCGTTGATTGCTTATCCATTGTAAGCGCCGAAGACAACACCCCAGAGTGTGTGTATGGTATTCGCAAATACTCGAGAATACCTTGCACGCATCCATCCTCGCCCCAACGCCCATGTAGTGCATTAAACACCACACATTCGCCTTCAGCAAGTAATCGTTCAACAATATCGTGCTGTGCATCGACTTGTACGACATGGTAGCCTTGATTTCGCAAAGCGACCGCACATTCATATCCCGTTGACAGTGAAATATCACGTTCAGCCGATAAGCCACCCATCAGTATGACTATCTTTGGCGTCATCTTAACGCTCGCCTCCATTAATGCTCAGTCTGTTGGCGTATTATTTTTATTGCCTATACCATATCCCGCTAAATCATTGACCTCCCAACCCGCAGTATTTCCCACTGTAAATCAATTCCATGAAAATCATAAACCCTATCACGCACCTTATTTCCCAGCCTTTCCAAATCATCAGCAGTTGCATTTCCTGCGTTAATCAAGAAATTTGGATGTATTTCGCTAATTTGAGCGCCGCCGAGTTTCTCGCCACGCATGCCGACGTCATCAATTAATTTCCATGCCTTCAAACTGTGCGAATCATTAGGTTCACCTGTGGAACTCGAACCTGAGGGATTCCGAAAAACCGATCCTGCACAACATTCTTTAATCGGTTGCGTCTTATTTCGCTTATTGATCTGAATATCCATGCGATTTTTGATTGCATAAGGATCATCAAATTTACCTTTTAGCTTCACTTCTAGAACAATGGCGTCAGCAGGTAACACGCTCTGACGATAGCCGAAATTCAATTCTTGAGCATCAATAGAAGTTATTTCACCAGACCTTGATATTATTTTGGCGCTTTGAAAGACATCTGAGAAACTGCGGCCGTAGCAGCCAGCATTCATCCGCAATGCGCCGCCAATCGTACCGGGTATAGTGCGTAAGAATCCCAAGTCTAATCCTTGCTCAGCTGATTTTCGAGCTACGTGAGACACCAATGCTGCTGCGCCTGCTGTCACTGCTTTTCCATCAATTCTAATTTGATTGAATTTACGTCCCAAGCGAATAACAATAGCAGCTATCCCTCTATCACGTATAATTAAATTTGACCCTACGCCTAAAGGGAAGAGATCAATATCTGGATCAAGATTTGATACGAAATGCACGAGGTCTTCAAGGTCAGATGGCAAGAAAAGGCCATCAGCAGTGCCCCCTACCCGTAACCACGTTAAATCCGCTAGCTTTTTTTGCGAAAAAAAAAGCCCTTTTGACTCAGGAAGCTGTTCTGGAAATACCATAGGTTACCATTTAGCATTAAACAACATTTGCAATCGACATAAGTCGTTCAGGAAGGGCGGCAGCCCAAGTGCTGATGCTACCTGCCCCTAGACATACAACAAGATCACCAGACTTTGCTTCAGATCGAACAAGAGATAAAAGATCATCCTCTGTTGAGATGGCGACAACATGACGCAAGCCATGATGACGAAGTCCGTCAATTAAATGATCGCGTGTGGCTCCCGGAATCGGATTCTCACCCGCTGCATACACGTCAGTGATTCCAACCACATCAGCCTCATCAAAGCTATTGCAAAATTCATCAAAGAAATGCGATAACCTCGTATAACGGTGTGGTTGGTGTATCGCAATGACGCGACCACAAGCGACTTGACGCGATGCTTTCAACACAGCTTTAATCTCAACAGGGTGATGACCATAATCATCAATGATCTTAACGCCATTGACTTCACCAACCTCCGTAAAGCGCCGATTCACACCTGCGAAATTTGCAAGCGACTTTAGAATTTCTTGATTACTGACACCTAAATGATTCGCCACAGCCACCGCAGCCAGCGCATTCTGAACATTGTGATCACCAGGCATTGGTAGCAAACAACGCTGAATACGTTCAGTGTTATCTCCAAACTCAATATCAAATTGAATGCCATTTTTTTTGTAAACTAAATTCAATGCTCTAATATTAGCTTTGGAATTAAATCCATAAGTCACCACACGGCGATCGCTGATTCTTTCAACCAGCCTTTGGACGTCAGGATCGTCAATGCAGCATACTGCCAGACCGTAAAATGGCACATTGGTTACAAATTCAAAAAAGCCATGATGCAGTTCATCAATAGAGCCCCAATGCTCCATATGTTCAGGATCGATATTTGTCACGATCGCGATTGTTGCTGGCAATCGATTAAAAGTACCATCACTCTCATCTGCTTCAACAACCATCCACTCGCCCTGCCCCATACGTGCGTTCGAGCCATAAGCCTGTATAATTCCACCATTAATCACAGTTGGATCTAGCTTGCCAGCATCTAGTAACGTTGCGACCATCGTGGTCGTTGTGGTTTTTCCATGTGTTCCTCCTACAGCGACATTAGACTTCAATCGCATGAGTTCTGCCAACATTTCAGCACGTCTTACAACTGGTAAATTCAGCCGCCGCGCCTCATTCAATTCCAAATTATCATCTTTTATGGCGGAAGAAATGACCACCACTTCAGCAAATTTAAGATTTTCTGGCCTATGTCCCTCGAAAATATGTGCCCCGGACGCTTTCAGGCGATCAGTAATTTTAGAAAGCCGGACATCTGATCCCTGTACATCAAAACCATATTTGAGCAAAACTTCTGCGATACCTGACATCCCTATGCCAGCAATGCCGATAAAATGAATCGGTCCTACGTCTCCGGGTAGCTTGGTAAAAGCCCTCATGTTGCAGCATCCCGTGTCAATGACTGCACTAAATCTGCCAGTTCTTCAGCCGCATTTGGTTTGCTGATTGAAATCGCAGCCTGTGCCATTTTTTGAGCAATGTCAGGTTGCGACAAAACAAATCTGATTTTGTCAGTCATTGTGCTAATCTTTAATGATTTCTCTGGAATTAAAATGGCCGCACCAGCTGTAACGAGCGCTCTTGCGTTCGCTGTCTGATGATCAGCTGTTGCCGCTGCATAAGGTACAAGAATGGAAGGACGACCAATCGCTGTAAGTTCAGCAAGCGACGACGCACCTGAACGAGAAATCACTAGTTGCGCAGAACTCATACGTTGCGGAACATCACCAAAAAAAGACTTGACCTCAGCTACAATTCCATAGCGACGATAAACATCGATAACTTTTTCCTGATCTTCATCACGCGCTTGATGGCTGATACGTAGATTAAACAACAGATTAGCAGGCAAATCTACAATCGCAGACGGAACAACTTCTGAAAGAATACGGGAACCTTGGCTACCACCCATCACAAAAATATGCGTCAGGTCAGCCCCCGGGGGGATATATGGAGATCCTACATGATTTTGAACAACCGCACGAACCGGATTGCCAATATGGATAGCTTTACAAGCTCGCGGTAAAACTGTTGGCCAAGTACCACAAGCAACTCGCCATACTCTTGGCCCGAAAAACCTATTGACTTTACCCATTATCCCATTTTGCTCGTGAATAACTCGCGGAAGCCTAAGCAGCCAAGCAGCACATAGCACAGGAATTGAAGGATAACCGCCAAAGCCAACAATAATGTTTGGCTTATCACGTTTCATTTGAATGATAGCAGAAAAAATGCCCGAAAAAAGTTGTGGGAATACTAGAGCTTTTGCAGCAAAATTACCTCGAGAAAAAGTCGCAGATTTAATTTCAATTATCTTGGTAGCATTCGGAAAGTCATTCGTGAATTTCACTCCACGAGCGTCTGTACTAAGATGAACACGCCATCCCCGACTTAAAAGAGCCTCAGCCAGTGATTGCGCGGGAAATAAATGACCGCCGGTACCTCCAGCTGCAATCAAACAAAATCGTTGAACACTCATAAGGTCCCGCTGCCCAAGATATTCTTCATTTGACCTTGCGGACGGGTTCGTGTGATTGCCAAAAGCATTCCTAGCAAAAAACCGACAGAAACAAGAGAAGAACCACCGTAACTGATTAACGGAAGAGTAATCCCTTTTTCAGGTACAGCACGCACAGGAACCCCTAAATTAATTATCGCTTGCAATAGAAATAAAGTACAAAGTCCAAAACCCGCCAATCTAAAAAAAAGGTTTTGCTCGCTTGTAAGACGTAGCATAGTTCGGATTCCAATTGCTAAAAATAAGCAAATTATCAATATCACAGCTACTAAACCATTTTCTTCTGCAACTATCGCAATAATATAATCATTATGCGCATCTGATAACGAGTGCTTTATTTGCCCCGACCCTACGCCTTTACCGAACCAGCCTCCTTCACTAATTGCCGTCCTAGCAAACCCAAGTTGGGATGTCGGTTCAATGCTTTCTAACAAATAATTATCAATTCTCTTAGCAACATAATCTGAAGTGAAATAGACGAAAAATAAAGCAAAGATAGCGCACGACAAAAAAGTTAATGAGATCCAAACTGGTGCACCAGCAACAGCGTACATCAGACACCACGTAATAAAAGTCAAAAAGGCTTGCCCATAATCTGGTTGAACGGCAAGAAAAAAGACAATGAAAATTAAGGCACAAAATGAGATGGCAACACCCGGTGGCCCCTTTGGTTCATGGCTTCCAGCGAGCCAAAATGCGGCAAATATCACAAATGAAGGCTTCAATAATTCCGTAGGTTGAAAATTTATTGGACCGATAGAGTACCACCGAACAGCAGTGCCAAAATTTGCACCAAATATTGGTAACAAACAAACCGCAACAAGTGAACAAAAGAAAACGATGATTGCTATTCGTCGAATACGAACCATCGGCACCATCGATAATGATAATATAATAAAAAAAGACATGGTCGCAAATGCTGCTTGACGCTTCGCAAAATAGAAAGGGTCTAAACCCTTTTCTTCTGCAACGGGTAGCGAAGCTACCATGACAAAGTACACACCCAATATCAATAAGAGCAAAATACAAGCAAATGTCCAACGATCAACTGTCCAAAACCATTTCTGAAAAAATGGCTCTCTAGATTGGGCGGAATTTGACCCATAGATCATTTCAGTCATGAAAAGTCGCCTGTATAAATTACCGTCTCATTCAGTAATATCTTATCTTAATTTTAATAACAAAAATCAATAATTTACCAGAAAAAACAGCAAAATTTTAGAAATTATTTCAGTCTCTCTTCAATTTTGTCCCAAATCATTGCTGCCACATTGATTTTATCAAATCGCTCTAATTCTTGTATTCCTGTAGGGGATGTGAGATTAATCTCGGTCAAGAATTCCCCGATAACATCAATTCCAGCAAAAATTTGGCCTTTCTTCCTGAGTAATGGCCCTATTGTATCACAAATCTCAATATCTCTCTGATTAAGAGAAATTTTCTCGGGTTTTCCACCCGCATGAAGGTTGGAACGGGTTTCACCCACTTCAGGCACTCTATTTATTGCGCCAATTGGTATACCATCGACAAGAATAATTCGCTTATCGCCTTTTGCCACGTCGGGAATAAATTTTTGCGCAATTAAAGGTTCATGCGATATTGTCGAAAATAATTCATGTAAAGACTTTAGGTTGCGATCATGCACGTCAAGACGAAAAATTCCCGCACCACCATTTCCGTATAGCGGCTTCAGAATAATATCCCGATGAAGTTCCTTAAACGCTCGAAGCAAATTCAAATCAGATGTTATCATTGTCGGTGGTATAAAGTCTTTGAAATCCAAAACAAACAATTTTTCAGGTAAATTGCGAACCCAAAAAGGATCGTTTACAACCAAAGATTGTCCTTTTAACCGACCGAGTAAATGTGTTGTTGTAATGTAATGCATATCAAATGGCGGGTCTTGCCGTAACCAAATGACATCGAAATCTGACAAGCAGATTTCACGCGCATCACTAAGAACCGCAGCTTTACCCGGAACTTTCTGAACATACATATCATGCCCATTTGCGATGATTTTCCCGTCTACACTTGCTAATTTGTCTGGTGTGTAGAAAAAAAGCTGGTAATTTCGTTCCTGCGCCTCTTCCGCCAACCGAAATGTGCTATCGGCATTAATATCAATAGAGCTAATCGGGTCCATTTGGAATGCTACTTTCATGTTCCAGTCTCTTATTCGCACTTCGTTTATTGCATATAGTCTTCATGGGCATATCAAAATTGAGATTTAAGCCAGAAGAAGTTCAAATTACTTATTCTTGAAATTATTTTACATCCCGCGGTTAATTAACCTCTTACCTAACTAAGCCTTATATTTTTAGCACAAACAAAACAATTTATCGGAAAAGACGCTCACGCATAATTTTTTTGGAAATACCAACTATCAAGATTTTCCAGATGAATTTCGCGCAAACGTCAGTCACTCTGGGAATAGCCGCATTAATTGTTGCTCTACATGAGCGATAAAATCCTCACCACGACACTCAAAATTATCATATTGATCAAAACTTGCAGCGGCAGGCGCAAGTAACACAGTATCTCCGGGTTCAGCGTCTTCAACGGCACGCGCAACAGCTTTAGCCATTGTTATACAAATCTCTGCTTCAACATCTAATTGCAACGCAAATTGATCGGCATTACGCCCAATAACATATGCCTTACAAACAGCAGCAGTCTTGCCCGCCAAAGCCTTTAGCCCTCCTTCCTTCTCTAAGCCTCCACAAATCCACCGAATATTTTCGAAAGCCCCCAGTGCTTTAATTGCGCTGTCGATATTTGTTGCCTTACTGTCATTAATAAAGACAATATTATTTACTTCAGCAATACGTTGACTACGATGGGGAAGTCCTTCAAATGTCCTTAAAGCATTGCCAATCAATTTAGGAGAGAGACGTAAAGCGCGTGCAACGGCAAACGCAACGCAGGCATTTTGATGATTATGAATACCAGGTAAATTCAAAATATCGCGCAATTCAACTGAAGCGCATTTTCTTTCTTTTCGATATTCATAGAGAATACCATTCTCCAAGAAAACACTCCACCCATTTCCAATTAAATTTTCCGAAACCGAAATTCGAATTACACGATCATCATAAGGCATATCTGACAGCTGCGCTGATAAATATTTTCCTTCAACTTCGTCAACTCCGACAACATATCGATCAGCACCACCTTGAAAAAACAACCTGCTCTTTGCGCCAAAATAACCGCCGATACCACCGTGACGCTCAAGATGATCAGGCGAAAAATTGGTGAACGCGGCAACATCTGGTGCCAAAACGCGCGCTAACTCCGTTTGATAACTTGCCAATTCCAGGACTATGATATCGCCTTCCGCTGGAGGATTTAGATCCAGAGCACCACGGCCAATATTTCCAGCGAGTTGACAATTTTTTCCAGCTGAAACCATAATATGTTGAATGAGTGATGCCGTTGTAGATTTACCATTTGAACCCGTAACCGCGATTACTTTCGGGCTTGAATCAAAACTCGACCATTCCTCTGTTACAATTGAGGTAAAAAACAAACCAATATCATTATCAACAGGCACACCAATGGAATGAGCGTTCGCAATCACAGGATTCGGATGGGGATAAAGATGCGGAATACCGGGCGATGAAATTAACAAATCAACATCGTTAAATGCCGTTTTTTGTCTCAGGTCTCTTATCACAAAGTTATTTTTTTCTGCTAAATTTCGGGCACTCTCGCTATCGTCCCAGACGACCACTGTCGCACCGCCTGCAATCAATGAATTAGCAGCCGAAAAGCCAGTCCGTCCCAGACCGAATACGGCAATAGTTTGACCTTGGAATCCACGAATTGGTATCATCGCCATTCCGCTGCAATATTGTTAGGTTTTTGGCTTTTTGAGAATCGTTTCACGCACGAATTGAGCCATAAACAAGTGCGTTCATCTGCACTTTCTAGTACCATGGAACCCACAGAAAATTGCTTAATTTTTCTTACAACATCCGGAGCTTTATCAACTTCAAAGCCGTGATCTTCTAGATGATTATTTCTCATTAACAACGTTCGGTCCGATTTGACCGAACAGTAGTAAGAAGAGTACCTACTTAATTGCAAACAGTAATTGGCCACCGGAGTAGCAATCTTACACAACGCGATTTGGTATTCTAACTTTCGGCGAAACTTGAAAAAGTCAAAGTCCGCAATTGACCGGCTAAATTTTTGGTTTCGCGTCCTGCCTCTCACATTCAGATTTTTAATGCACAAGATTTGAACCCGCTTTGCTAACCACTTCATCACTTTATATATTTTATCTTTTCGAATAGTGGCAACACGCCGATACAAACGCACTAAAGACTCATCCACTATTTGGATCTTTACAAACTCATTCTTTTTACGTGATCGCAAACAATTTTTCCATTTAGCTCTTTCAATAAACACCTTACGGACCTTGATTTCAGATATGGATAATTTAAGCCTTGGCTTAACCATCATCTTTAAGCCGTAATCAATTCCAATCACCTTTCCGGTTGATTTGGGGAGTTTGCCATCGCGTGTTTCGGTTATTTTTCTGGCAAACCATCCAACATCTTCATCGCCAAAGGTTAAGCACTTAGGTTTACCCTTAAAACGAGTCATTTCGCACAAGCATATCCGACTAAAGACAGGTAACGAGATCCTTTTTTTTCACGCGAACAATTCTAGTGTTTCTAATAAGACAAAAAACGTTGTAGATACTCTTGATCTTGCCCTGAGAATAGTAGCCACGTGTATGGAAAAAACCTATGAGTACCTTAACAAGATCAATGATCGCTTCGAAAAATGCACATTTCATCACGTAATTACCCCCTTAGGAAACGCTCTCGTTTGATCCAAATTAATAAGTACTTAAAGCCAGTTTCGACCATCAGTTTGAGGATTGAATCTGACCGCCTTAACATTAAAGCAAATAAACTTGAAACTACCATAGCTTCACTGATCTCAACATCCTTACTTTCAGTGGCTATATTTGAAGTAAATTAGGCATAAGTCAACTCAACTGTTTGAATTCTCAAACCAAGACAAGACAAGAGATAACGACCTCTATCACAACTGCAAAAAGCTTTATTAATCTGACGCAAAATTCCCTCAAACAAAAACATAAGTTTCATTAAAAATACAATGTGTGAAAATGACTGATCATTGACTTTATCGGCCGTTTTACAAAGGGAAAACTGACAACGTTATCCTATCGACATCAAAACGCCAATCATCTCACTTTTAAAGTGGCTAATCCAATTAATGCCAGAATTACTGAAACTATCCAGAAGCGGATGACAATCTGCGGTTCTGCCCAACCTTTCTGCTCATAATGATGATGGATTGGTGCCATTAAAAAAACGCGCCTTCCAGTACGTTTGAAGTAAATCACCTGAATAATGACCGAGAGAGCTTCAACGACAAATACACCGCCAACAATCGCTAATACAATTTCATGTTTCGTCGCCACTGCTATTGCTCCTAAGGCGCCTCCTAAAGCAAGCGATCCGGTATCGCCCATAAACACAGCTGCGGGTGGCGCATTGTACCAAAGAAAACCTAATCCCGCACCAAACAATGCTGCGGAAAAAACAAAAATTTCGCCGGTCCCGGGAACATAATGCACATCTAGATAATTCGTAAAGTCCACACGACCGACAGCGTAAGCAATTACACCAAGAGTGCCAGCTGCTATCATCACTGGCATTATCGCCAATCCATCCAAGCCGTCGGTAAGGTTAACAGCGTTTGCACTACCAACAATTACAATAATTGTAAAGGGAAAGAAAAAAATTCCCAAATTCAAAAGCGTGTCTTTAAGCACTGGAAAAGCCAGTTGGTTTTGCAAGGTTTCAGGGTGATATTGCGTTGCCCACCAACCTGCAATCGTAGCAATTAGTATGCCAATTCCAAAACGTAAAGCACTTGACATGCCTTTACAATCTTGTCTTTTAACTTTCTTGTAATCGTCAGCATAGCCAACCAATCCAAAACTAAGTGTTACAAAAACGACGAGCCAAATAAAGCCGTTATCTAAGCGTCCCCATAATAATGTTGATGACAACAATGCGCCTACGATCAATAAACCACCCATTGTTGGGGTTCCTGATTTTTTCATGTGACTTTGCGGTCCATCATTACGAATTGGTTGACCTTTTCCTTGACGTCTACGCAGCACATTAATGAGTGGTTTTCCAAATACGAATCCAAACAAAAGAGCCGTAATAAACGCCCCACCCGCACGAAACGTAATATATCGAAATAGATTGAAGAAATCTCCACCATCTGAGAGTGCCGTTAACCAATAAAGCATATTGATTCAGTCCCGTTTATCAAAAAAATTTATTATTTCTGACCGCGTCCATTTTCCGTATTTTATCAGTCAACTGTCCTAATTCCATAGAATATGATCCTTTGACCAACACAACATCACCGTCGCTAAGCGTACTGCAAATTGAATGCGCGGCCTCCTCAACATTCTTGAATGAAAGACCCCGTCTACTTCTTGGGATTTTGGAATATACCTTTGCCATTCGTGTCCCAATGCAATGAATAACATCAATTTTCTTAATTGCAGGGTGGCGAGCAAGGGAAATATGAAACTGCTTTTCTTTAGAGCCGAGTTCTAACATGTCACCGAGTATGGCAATGCGACGTCCACTCAATTCTTCGCCGCCACCCGGAAATTCATGTACATTGACTAACATTGACAATGAAGCGGTCATTGAGGCCGGATTAGCATTGTAACTATCATCAATCAGCATTAACCGAAGCCTTCTATCACTTGGATCAAGTTGAATAATTTCGTATGCGCCGCGGCCTTTTCCTGGCAACCATTTTTCAAGAGATTGAATACCATGTTTTAAATCAACACCAACCGCTTCTGCTGCTGCTAAGGCGGCGAGCGCATTGATTGCAAAATGCTCGCCAACAGAATTTAACTTAAACTCAAACGACTTTCGCGCATGCACTGCCTTCACAACCATGACATCATTTTTAATTTCGATATCTTCTAACCGGTAGCTTTTGCCGGAATACCCAAAATCAACAATCCGTGCATTCTGCATTCGTGCTGCCGTCAAAAGTACATCAAAGAACGGGCTATCTGCATTGATGATCGCGATTCCATCTTGTTTTAGACCAGAAAAAATTGACGCCTTTTCAATCGCAACCCCATGTTCACTATTAAAAAATTCGATATGCGCTGCACCTATGGCAGTAATCACCGCAACGTTCGGACATACCATTCGAGCGAGTGGCCGAATTTCCCCAGGGCGATTCATACCAATTTCCATAACGCCAAATTTTGCGTAGGCAGGCATTCGTGCCAGGGTCAATGGAACACCCCAATGATTATTGTATGAAGCAACCGACGCATGTGTGTGATCCTGGTCCGTGAGAATTTGAGTGATCATCTCCTTTGTTGTTGTTTTCCCAACAGATCCTGTTACCGCAATCAGTTTTGCAGCTGAGCGCACACGGGCAGCTACTGCCAATTTTTCTAATGCTTGTTGCACATCGCTTACAACTAACAACGCCTTATCTGTCGTCATACCATCTGGAATTTGCGACACTAATGCTGCCGCTGAACCTTTCAAAAAGGCTTCATGTACGAAGTCATGACCATTGCGTCTAGCTGAAATTGCAACAAATAAATCTCCAAAATTAAGCGTACGTGTGTCTATAGATACGCCCGTTGCATGCCAAACAGAACCTGTTTGACCGCCCGTTGCCGCCATCGCGGCTTGAGATGTCCACAGTGTCATACGTATCTACCATCAAGTACCGCAGCAGCAATACTAGCATGTTCAACATCATCAAATGGGTATGTTACATTTCCAACAATCTGAACTGTCTCATGACCTTTTCCCGCAATCAGAAGAGCGTCTCCAGGATTGAGCATATCAACACCCCGCAATATTGCCTCAGCACGATCACTAACCTCAATAGCATCTTTGGTACCTGCGATAACATCTGCACGAATTTGCGATGGTTCTTCATGTCGCGGGTTATCGTCAGTCACAAAAACAGTGTCTGCATGTGCACTTGCAGCCCGCCCCATAAGTGAGCGTTTGCTCCTATCGCGATCTCCACCAGCACCAATAATTGCAATTAACTTTCCCATTATATGCAAACGCAGTGACTTGAGTGCCGCAATTAAAGCATCAGGGGTATGAGCAAAATCAACATAAATTGATGCTTTATTGTCACGCACAGCCGCGAGTTGCATCCGTCCACGAACGGTCGTGAGTTTAGGCAACACATCAAAGACTTGATCGGGGTTTTCGCCCGTTGCAATAACAAGACCACAGGCAAGTAAGACATTCTCCGCCTGAAATCCTCCGATCAGATCTAGTCTTATGGAATGCGTTTTTCCTTGATAAGTAAATGCAACCTCTTGTCCGCATTCATCAAAGCGCTGTCCCATCAAACTTAAGTCACCTTGCAACCTTCCCACTGTCATGACTTTACGACCAGATGTCTTGACAACAGAACATACTTTAGTGCCTTTCGGATCGTTAAGATTTACGACCGCTATTCCAGCAGGAATAAGGACGCGACGAAACAAATCTAACTTTGTATCAAAATACTCTTCAATAGTTTGATGATAATCTAAATGATCATGACTGAGATTCGAGAAAGCTGCTGCTTGAATTTGCACACCGTCTAAGCGGTATTGAGCTAAACCGTGAGACGACGCCTCCATGGCAACATGAGTGACCTCTTGCGAGGTCGCCTTTGCTAATACCTGATGTAAAGTCATTGGATCTGGAGTTGTCAGCGCAAGCGACTCACTCAACCAACCTTCTACACCAGTTGTGCCAACATTAATTGCAGCATAACCCAACTCCATCCAAATCTGGCGGACGAAATTAACAACTGATGTTTTTCCATTGGTTCCTGTTACAGCAACTATAGTACGTGGCTGTTTGCCGAACCAAATCGCTGCTGTATGAGCTAGAACTTGTTGCGGGTTTTCAGAAACAATAACAGCAGCATTACTATACGAAAGATCATGTCTAGCAATATCAATACCTGTTTTGTCCGTCAGAATTGCTGAGGCTCCATTTTGTAATGCTTGAGAAATATATTGAGCACCATGAGTCTGATTTCCAGGCAATGCCGCAAACAAAAAACCCTCCTTTATCGCCCTGCTGTTCGCAGAAATCCCAGTTATTTTCACTGATTGACGACTTCGTGCAGTTAACCCTAATTGATTAAGTGACTGAGGCATTTTGCACATAGATATCGTTATCGAACAAAATTGGTTAGTTTAGGGATGATTGAGTGGTCAATGCAACTCGAGGAGTTAAGTTCAATAAAGGTGCGATTCTTCCAATTACTTCAACCGCAGCCGGCACTGCTGTCCATCCAGCTGTCCGACGTGGCTTGTCATCTGAAACGCCGACTGGTTCATGAAATGTCATAACAAGTACATATTGTGGATCATCATCTGGAAAAATCGCAGCAAAAGTTGAAATGACTTTATCATCGTAATAGCCGCCTGTTGCTTTCGGTTTTACTGCTGTACCTGTCTTTCCAGCAATAGAATAAGCGGAATCTCTCGCAAAAGTCGCCGTACCATCGGTAACAACACGACGTAACATGTTTAGGGCATCCTTGGCCGCTTCTGATGACATTACCCGATAACTCTTATGTGCATTATTTTGTTTTATAATAGTTGGTGCAGTGTACATTCCATCATTCGCAATTGCTGCATAAGCCGCAGCCAGATGCACTGGCGTGATTGAAATTCCATGACCATATGAAATCGTAACGACGTTAGCCTTTCCCCAATTCTTTGGAAACAAAGGTTGACTTTTTTTTGCTTCGTTAATTTCAAGTTCAAGAGGTTTCAACATACCCAATTTTTCAATAAAGTCACGCTGCCTATCTTTACCAATTAACAACCCCAGACGTGCCGTACCACGATTTGAACTCTTGACAATTATATCGCTAACACTGATTTTTCCATAATTTCTATTTCGGAATTCTCTTATGGAGAAAGGGCCAACGCGAACGGGTGCAGATGTATCAATCATGGTATTTTTTGTGACTAATCCTAAGTCAATTGATTGAGCGACTGTGAATATCTTGAAGACAGAACCAAATTCATACACACCCTGCGCTGCCCGATTGAATAGCGGGCTATTATCAGGCTTTCCGGAGACTGGAAATCTTGGACGCTCATTTGGATCAAAATCTGGCAAACTTGCAAGCGATATCAACTCTCCTGTATGAACATCCATCAAGACAGCACTCGCTCCACGGGCGTTAAACAATTGCATTCCACTATGAAGAACATCTTCGACGATTTCCTGAATTGTTACATCTATTGACAGAACTAATGGTTGCTTAGTACTTGTTGTGTCACGTAGGACGCTATCCAACTTTCTCTCTACGCCTGCTACCCCAATCACTTCGGCAGCACTTACTCCTTCTTTTCCAAAAGTTGCCCCGCCAAGAACATGCGCTGCCAAATCACCTTTTGGATATATTCTCATTTCACGCGGACCCAAAAACAATCCAGGTTCACCAAAATCATGAACTGCTTGCTGTTGTTTCGGACTGATTTTTCGTTTAATCCAAATGAACTTTCGTTTACCAGTAAAGTCCTTTAGTAACCGATCATATTCCAATTCCGGAAATAAATCAGTGAGTTTTGCAGCGACAGCAGCTGGATTGATCATTCGGTGAGGCTCTGCGTAAAGAGAATGTGTTTCAAAATTAGTCGCCAGAATTCTTCCTTTACGATCAACGATTCTCGCACGTTGCGCCGCAATGTCACCACCTGACCATGCTAAACTTTCAGAAGTTACCCCATATGTGGCGAGATATGCCATACAAATCGCGATACCCACGAATATTGACAAAATTGATTGACTTAAAAGGCGAAGGCGCTTTTCAGAGTCAGTGCGTATTCGTTTTTCAAAATCCTCATCCCGAAATTGAGAACTTTTGATTTTTTCAAAATAAGGATTTTCGCCCTTCATACGTGCGGTAAGAACAAGTGCAAGAGGCGTTCTCATCACTGGAGTATGTCTTCACTAGAGAACATTGCAACCAACTTTTCGCCACCGACTTCAAATGCGATAATAAACTCTTCTTTCGGGAAATTAACTTCACTGACGAGTCCAAATTGCTGAGCTCTCAAGGGCCTCAAAGCGAGTTGATCAAAATGTAATTCAACTAATTTTCGTAAACGTTGCGGCCGATTAAGATAGGCCCATTCAGTCCGCAAAGCATCAAGTCGAGAATAAGATTTCGAAAGATCTTGTTGTGTTTTGCGCAATTCTTTCAACGCGATTCGCGTTTTATAGCTCTCTTGATTGGCCCACAATGCTAATGCAAAAACGAGCATTATTGCCACAACGAAAGAAAAGATTTTCATTGAAAAAGCTCCTCTATTTTTGGAACATTTATTGATTGAAAGTCAAAATTGGTCGCAGGTGCATCAGTACGTATTCCAAAGCGCAGTTTAGCTGATCTACACCTTGGATTTATCGCTACTTCCCGTGAGTCAGGAGAAATTAATTTTATTTTTCCTAAGCAAAACGGTGCATTTGGTTTAACCATTTCTGGTGCGTAACGATTAGCGTTAGAAGCTTGACAAGAATGTTGCTGAAAGAAGTGTTTAACCAGCCGATCTTCGATAGAATGGAAAGTAATTACTGCCAACTTACCACCGGGGCGAAGACCGCGTTCGGCGGCTATTAGTCCTGCAGCTAGTTCTCTAACCTCATCATTTACTGCAATTCGCAATGCCTGAAAGCTACGTGTTGCCGGATGTTTACGGCGTGAACCTTTAAATGGTAGACAAGCGGTAATGATACCCACTAATTGTTGTGTTGTGACAATTGGTTTTTTTGCTCGGGAACGAACAATTGCTTGAGCAATCTTTCGATGTTTTCGCTCATCTCCGTAGCATAAGAGAATTTGAGAAAGATTAGCCTCACTTGCATTATTGACTACGTCTGATGCTGAAATACCCTGTTGTGACATTCGCATATCAAGTGGCCCATCCTTTTGAAAGGAAAAGCCACGCCTTGCATCTTCAACTTGCATAGAAGAGAAGCCTAAATCAAAGACAACACCATCAAAGCGGTCTGCATATTGATTAATTTTGGAGAAGAGACCGATTTGAGTCTTTATCCGGTCACCGACAGTAGCCAACCAGTCTTTTGCGATTTTAAACGCTGTCGCATCTCGGTCTATGGCAATTACATAATCCGCACCTGCTTCAAGTAATGCCTTACTGTAACCGCCAGCGCCAAATGTACCGTCAATCCACGTCCCTGAAACTGGTTTAGCTGCGTTCAAAAACGGTTCAAGAAGAACTGGCACGTGAAAACCAGGGATGTTTTTGATGACAACCTTAGTCATTTCGATAACTTTTCAGCAACGTCTACTGAGTCAAGATAAACAAGAGGATCAAAATCATCTGGCAGGTCATTTAACCATTCTTCGGTTCGCCCAAGTTCATCCGTATTGTAGGTTTCCGGATTCCAAACCTGAAAGGTATCGCCAGCAGCAATGAAAAAGGCCTCGCTTGTTAACCCAATCTTTTGACGTAACTTACTCGGCAAAACTAAGCGACCCGTATCATCAACGGATGTTGGAAATGATTGTCCATGAAATAGCCGTTGTAACATTTTCCGTTCCATACTACCGCGCGGTAATAGATTTATTTTTGCATCAACTTCGTTGATCGCTTCAATCGTGTAACACTCCAAATAATTACGTCGATGATCGCCATAGACGATCACAAGTTCTGGAGACTTGCCAGTCTCCCAGTTCGGATCGCAGCATTCAATGACCCGACGAAACAAGGCCGGTATTGATACTCTGCCCTTGGCATCAACCTTATGGTGACTTTCACCTCTAAACCGTTGCGCCACTCCGCTTATCCTCAATCCGCCACAGTCTTTTGACTGCTTTCAAAAAAATGGCGAGTCGATCATCTGCCTCTGATCAACCCGCCAGTCACTTCCCTTTTACGGGAGTTGTCCGGCTGAGCACTCCTTTGGGGGGATATTTATCGGCCCAAATTCCGGAACATTCATAGAAAAAAGGGTGTTGTATGAAACCTTACGCTCTGCGTTGTTGTAATGACCCATTTTTCACAAACTCTGCTTCGTTGATTTGGGAATACATGGGAAAATATGGTAAAGCAAGTATTTTTTTCATAAAATTATTATTTTCTTTCAAAAAAGAATTTATCTTGACTTGGCACTTGAAGAAAAATACTATATATAACAAAAAAAAAATTAGTTACACTAAATATAGAAAGAAAAATAATCTGAAAAAGTTCCATAAAATCCCAAAGTTTTTAATTTTCCTACTCTTGAAAAATAAATGATCTACATCGGCCCTAAGACCGCTATGCATTACCCCCCCCCTCAAGAGCGAGCAGCCGTAAACAACAAGACGACAAAATCATGGTATTTTGAAAGGTTTATTAGAAATCATTGAGCCTATGCATTTTCTGCATAGCAGCAATTCTATCTATGCAATTGTGCATTTGCAGAAAAATAATATATTTCAATTATCATGTTGAAAAGAAAGGAAAAGACAAACGCGTTTGGGCAGTTAATATTGCTTTATCTAAGCGATCAGCGATTTGTTTAATCGTAATTACTGCTGAAAATTACGTACAAATATGTAACTCGTACCTACGATTTTAGTTTGTAAATTATTATTTTTGGATTTTGACTTCCCCATTTAGGTTAAACTCAAAAATGATCAATAAAGTTAAAATTTAACTGAAGCTAATCTCGCCCAAAAGGACATTAAGTTAACATATTAACAAATGACTTCAGGTTCTCTTTATTTTTCCTCCTCCCTTGGGAACCTGTGGCCTGCGGCAGCATTAATCTCCTCCCTTGATGCTGCCGCCTTTACTTCACAATCTCTTTCACATCGTTCAACTTAAGTTATTCAATCGCATTATCTAACTGCGAACTAGTATATTAACTTTATTATATTGATGGGTAGAGGGACTTGAGTTTGATGCGGGCACCGCCGGTTGTAAACCGCCAGTTGACGGAGTGTTGGGCCGCGTTGCGATGATCCTGCCAGGCACGTACTTCCCGAACCATCGTCGCCCGGTCAGGAATGCGTCGTGCAAGGCATTGCCGCGTGAGCACATTGATCTCAATTTCAGCGATGTTCAGCCAGGAGCCGTGTTTTGGTGTGTAGTGAATCTCGAAGCGAGCCGCGAGCCGCTTGGCCTCCGCCGGCTCAAAGCGCTCATAGAGGGTTGAGAGCTTATGCGTGTTAAGGT
>JAPORV010000237.1 GCA_026710055.1 Aestuariivita sp. | reverse complement strand
CCGGAAAAGGCCCTTGAGGCGTGGCGACGAACGTGCCCAAAGCGGGCGCTTTCAAGCCCAAAATCGAAGGCTATTTCGCCGTGAGTCGTGCACCGTGGCGACCGAGGACAATCTCGCCGAGTTGCGCGAGCGGGGCTCTCACTGGATCACGGTCAAGCGGGGTGGCGTCAAGCCGGATCAGGCGGATGTTGCGGTCGCACGGGATCCCGACGCGGCCATTCTGGCGAAGAAACAGGACCCGTTTGAGGCCGATCTCGCCGACTTGCACGACGGGTTGAACAAGCCGCGCAGCGTCAAGACATATGACAAGGTTCTGGAACGGCTCGGACGGTTGCGGGAACGCTACGCCATGGTCAACCAGCACTATGACATCACCGTGACGAAGGTCCCTGACGGTAAGGCCTGCGCCGTGAAATGGGCACCCAATGCGGCGTTTGAGACGCGCGATGCCCGAGCCGGGATTTCTGTTCTGCGCACCAGCCACACGGAGTGGGATCTCGAAAAGACGGTGCGCACCTACTGGCGGTTGACCAGATTGGAAGCGACCTTCGAGTCGCTCAAATCCGGACTCGGCCTGCGCCCGATCTGACACCAGCTGACAAAGCGGATCAAAGGACATTTGTTCATTGCGGTGCTTGCGCTGTATGGCGTCAACGTCACCCGGACCCGGCTGGCCGCGCAGGGTATCCACGACTGTTGGGCCTCTGTGCGCAACAAGCTCGGGTGCTGGCAGCGGGCGAGCACAATCTTCACAGATACCGCCGTGTCGCGGATCGAGGTATCAGAATGCCTTGTGTTGGTGCCTGGACCCATTCTCAGCTTGGTCAACGAAGATTTCGAGTCCCTTGAAGCGGACTTCTCGGCGCTCAAAGCACAAATTGAACAAGCCAACGCGGACGTTGAGCACTTTTTCACCATGTGTGACGAACGACCGAGGTAAATTTGCTTTTCTGCCCATTATGACTATAATGGTCATTATAACCTCTAACTATGGAATCATGAACATGAAAATAATGTCGGCTGTAGATGCCAAGACGCGCTTTGGGCAGTTCATCGACGCCGCTCAACGCGAACCTGTTGTTGTGACTAAGAAGGATCGCCCTGTAGGCGTGTTCTTCTCTATCGACGATATCCAGGATACGATCTGGGGCGAGGAAGCCAAAACTGCTGACGCTGAGGGTTACCTAACAGCTGAAGAAAGCTCGACCCGCATTAACGCTCTGCTCGATGCTGACGATTAAGTTATCCAAGCGAGTGGACAAAGCGCTCGGCAAGATACCAGCCAAGCAAGCCAAACAGATTGCCGCGCGTATCAAACAGTTGGCTGACGATCCAGAGGCTTTGCCTACGGTCGAGCTGAAAGGACACGCGCCATGGAGGCGTGCAAAATCCGGTGAATACCGCATCATCTACAAGATTAATGGGAATACTTTGCGTGTTGCCTTGGTTGGCAAGCGCAACGACGATGAAATTTATCGTCTCATTGAACGTTTTCTGTGCTAGCCCCTCTATTTCCTAAACATTGAACCATGAGAGCTGACCAAGCCAAAACCATTCCTCTTGATCTCTACCTTGAGCACCAAGGGTACAAGCCCGCAAAAACGCGAATGGGGGGCGCGAACTTTGGTATAAGAGCCCCATTCGCAGCGGTGACAGCTCACCATCCTTCAAAGTCGATACGATCATCAACAAATGGTATGATCATGGTATTGGTCGAGGTGGCAACACGCTCGACCTTGCTGTTGAACTATGCTGTTCTTCAGTTCGTGACGCCCTGCGTCACTTGGAGCGTACAGGGCTTTACTCGCCCTACGGATATCGCCAAGCATCCCAGCCCCAGCCCCAGCCCTCGCACTTGCCTGAGCTCTTAGATCAAAGACGCGCTGCTATTGAAAAAGAAAAAGATGGTAGCACAGCTCTGAAACTGCTGCACAAGGGACCGGTTAAGCACCCTGCCCTTCTTCAATATCTGGAAAAACGTAAGATAGCGGCAACACTGGTCGAAAAGTACCTTTATCAGATACATTTCACTCCAGCAGACCAGGCCAAGAAATACTTTGCCATCGGTTGGCCCGCTGGATCGGGCTATGAGGCTAGAAATTCGCTCTTCAAGGGCTTTGTCGGGGTTGGAAAGGATGTCACCTACCTCGAAGCTCTTAACAGCTCTGTATGCGCCGTTTTTGAGAGGTTTCTCGATTTCTTGGCTTACCTAAACTTCCATAAACATTCTGAACTGCCGTTCTCGGCTGTTGTGCTCAACTCAGGTGCTCTCAAGGCACGTGCTGTAGCGCAGATACTTGAAGGCAAATATGATGTTGTTCGCTTGTTTTTAGATAATGATCAGGCTGGGGATGCGGGAACGACGTATTTTAAGGAGCTTTTAGGTACAATTTCCGTCCTTGATTGTCGTGATCAGTACCGTGGGTTCAAGGATTTCAATGAAATGATGATGAGCGCTAGCCCTGGTTTTTCTTTTTCATCGTAGATGGTTATGTGATGGTCCATTCATTTCACACTGCGCTTGGCAAAGTTTTCCACAATGATTTTGGGGCTAAGAATCTGGTTAAAGGTTAATAATGCGGTTGAAAAAGAGGTTGGGTTTGGTGGTTTTGCTTTGAAATCAGTGTTTTCTGAGGTGATAGCGTGAACCAGAACCCTGCAAATTTAGCTTGTAGCGTGAACCAGAACCCTGTATTTTGTGGCCGTAATCATATGAAACGTGAACCAAAACCCTAGTATACCATTGTTATTGAATTGATATTAGAAGATGGTAAATTGTTGTCTTATTTGTAGTGAATGGTAGTGAGTCGTCTCATTGATAACAATACCCCATCCCGATTGGTTTGAGCAGGGCCGTTTCTGAGGTCGCAACATCGACGACGGATGAGGTGATAACATATGAGGCATAATGATGAACCCGAAGGGACGAAAGTTTTATCATGTTACGCTGGATACTGAGGAGCGATCGT
>JAPORV010000214.1 GCA_026710055.1 Aestuariivita sp. | reverse complement strand
CGCAAAGGGGAGGAACGCCCCGCAGAGCCCACACGGTTGGCGTTGCAGGTGGGCGGCACCTTATCTCTTAAAGAGATGATTGCCGCTCTTCCCACTGCCTGTGATACAGGGACAAAACGCAACGCCAAGGGTCATACGGTGAGTTGGCATGGCTATAAACTCCATATTGATGCGGCAGACGGGGATATTCCAGTGAGCTGTCTTCTGCATCCCTGCATGACAGTCAAGCGGCTATTCCATTGGCACAGATGAGTGCCAGTCGAGTTTCTTATTGTGATGAACTGATGGATGCCGCCTATGATGGTACGGAGAGTCATCAGCATGCTTCTCAATCAGGGCCTGTGGCCATCATTGACCCGAACCCTCGCCGGAATGCGGCCCTGAGAGAGCATCTGCGTCTTGAGGCCCTTGCTTTACGGTCAACGGGTCATGTTGACCCGTCTAAAGAGCGGTTCAAGCAACGCTCCAGTGTTGAGCGAGTGAACGCGGCGTTAAAGGACAGCTATGGCGGTCGTCATCTCCGGGTTCGGGGTGCGGCGAAGGTTGCGTGTTATTTATTTTTCGGTATTTTCGCTCTGACTGTTGATCAGTTACTCAGACTGCGCACCTGACAGCCCCCTTCATTCTGTCTTTGGCGTCGAGGCATATGCCGTCGACGGGTTCCGCTTGCGCGGATGTTCGTACTCTGCCCGACATGGTGATGGTGTGAGCTGATTTTGTTAAGAAATCGGCTTCAGGGGATTTGTATTCATTGAGCGATTGCTTAGATTTTACACAATCTTTCTTCCGCCATCACATCCAAAATTTCCACCAACTTTTGCAAGTGGCTCAATAGTCTGAATAAAATTCAGACATTCGTTTTGAAGTGCTTTGACAATTTAAGTCCTTGACCCTGATAGTTTGACGACAAGTCCTGTCCATAAAGATATGTTGGAACACCCGCCATATGTTCATAAACAAGACGCCCCAAAACCTGTCCATGATTCAAAACAAACGGCACTTCATGGCACCGAACCTCCAGCACTGCACGTGAACCGTGTCCACCAGCTTTATGATAGCCAAATCCAGGATCAAAAAAACCTGCGTAATGTACTCGAAACTCACCCGCAACTGCTAGGTATGGCGCCATTTCAGCGGCATATTTAGGCGGAATTTGTACAAACTCTCGACTAACGAGGATGTAAAATGCCCCAGGGTCTAGAATAATTTTCCCATGAAGACCATAAATAAAATCCCAATAATCGGACGGATTGTAATATCCAATCTTATCCAAATCGATAATATTCGTATGCGGCTTTGCACGATATCCCACAAGGTTATGTGCATCATGTTCAAGATCAACAGAAAACCCAATTCCTTGGTCAATAACTGTATCCCGATTCATTAACCCCCTTCGTTGATGTAACTTTCTGAGTTCCGCATCACTCAAAATCGACGCTCCACAACGAAATCGAATTTGATTCAATCGCAAACCAGATCTCACCTTGACTGAGAATGATCGCGGATAAATCTCTGCGTACAGAGGACCTTCATATCCATTATGAATAGAATCAAATTCATGCCCATTATCAACAATCGTACGCGTAAGTAAATCTACACGCCCGGTTGAACTTTTGGCATTGGTCACTGCATTAATATTATCTGGTAATTTGAGTTTCTCAGCCAATGGTACCAAGTAAACGCATCCTTTTTCAAGAACTGCACCAGAAGATAAATCCACCTGATGCATCATAAAATCCGCCAAGCGATCATTTACGCGGTTTTGTTGTCCAGGTAAAAAAGATGCACGCATTCGGTATGCAACATCACCAAGACGCAAGTCTAAGCTAGCGGGCTGAATCTGATCCGACTCAACTGGCAACGAAGCAGTAACCTCACCCTTCTTAACCATAAGCATAATTTGCTCGTTTGAGCATACCCCAGTCATGCCATTATCCTGTAGAATTTGATATTATCCAAAATCGGGGATATTCATTCTGGTCGGGCTAGCAGGACTTGAACCTACGACCTTCCGTCCCCCAGACGGACGCGCTACCACACTGCGCCATAGCCCGACAAATAAATATTTAACGTCAACAACACTGAATAAGCAAGAGACTTCACAAAAAATCGGAAAGTTTTTCTTTCAAAATACAGTATTGGAATTATGCTTCTGTACCTACCCAAGACTGCCAATAACTTATGGCCAACCGTTATAGCTTTCACTATTTTTTGAATGGAAAATATCCGCGAGTTTTTCCCAGTCCTTTTCAACTTATCTCGAATCTTTTTTGTAGCGGTTGTTAGTCGTAAGCGCACCGGTATGTGCTACACAACAAAAAGAGGAATTATCCAAACAAAACAAAGCGTCAATAGCTTCTGCCAGTTTTAATTTTGGGGCTTATATACTTAAATAAAAAAACACTATAAGTGGTGTAAATAATCAGAAATTTACTGATTACTTTCTATATTTGGTAGTTTGTTTACTTAAGTATATAATCTCCTTAATTTTCCACTATCACCAATGTAATACCGAAGTGCCAAGAACGTGTTCACACTAAGGCAAATGACCATCGCGGGACCTACAAGCTTGATCTCTTTCAACGTAAATCCCTCTGCACACCTGCGCAAATCTTGCAATGGAATGGCAGCACTTGCAGGCTTGGGTACATATGGAGCGCTAGCCATATGGGCTTCTATTGTTGCAGCGGGGAGCAATCTTGAAGCCTATATTCTGGTCGCAAAAATAGTCAGTTTTGTCAGTTCTATCAAGATCTCGGTCGGTGGCACAACCACCGCAGCCGCCACAGTCGCTGCAATAGGCGGTCTCATCATAATCTTTATTGCCCTTTCAGTCACAGCAATTCCCGATAATTTTTTTATTCATTCATTTCAATCGCTTACAAAAATCGATAGAAAAATTCTTCGGTGACTTTTGAGTTGAATATGTTAGAATGTTCGCAACAATCATCAACATCGAGCAGGTTCATGAAACAGTCTTTCCGAAAATATCTATCAATG
>JAPORV010000143.1 GCA_026710055.1 Aestuariivita sp. | reverse complement strand
CGCCGCCGAGTGCAGACGCAATGCAATCGCCCTAGTGTATCTGTACTAGCCATCTCCCCTCCACAGGAGAGGAATGATCCGCCTTTACCTGTGTGGTTTACGTTGTGGTTCTGCACAACATCAATCGGCAGCTCTGCCGTTTAGCTGTTTAATCTTGGCGACAGTTAAACCTGTCACTTCAGAAATCTCCGAAACCTCATAACCCTTTTGCAACATATTCAGAACGATTCCTCGTTGTCCTTCTTGCATGCCTTGAACTCGACCTTTCTCTTCCAGTCCTTCTCTTTTCAACTGGTCTTCCCACTCGCGCCTAGCTAGCGATATCGCCTCCCAACGCTCTCGCTCATCTTGGGATATCTCTGCTAAATGTTCTAATGCCATTCTCGTCTCTCCGTCTTGTGATAAATACTCTACTTGCTCGGCCGTTAACTCGGCCGAGTGCTTGATAATATAGCACCATCTATCAGGCATATCAACTAGCTCATTGAGGCTCCTATTAAACTTGTTCAACTGCACGACCACCAGCTCTAAATGCTCATCTTCTCTCTTATCCGGATGCCCATAGGCACCGGGTATCATCCTGACGATATAGTCGTCTTCATTAGGTATATCAAATGTGGTAAATGCCAGCAAGTGGCTGGGCATCACCTGAGCATAGCTATCGCCACGCTTGGGCTGTTGCGAATGCAACTGCGCCAAATAAAAATGCATCCGTCTGCGGAAGTGTTCATCAACATAGTTTTGCATCTCAATGTTGACATTCTCACCATTGTTGAGTCTGACACGCGTGTCTAGCACGATCTGTTTACCATCCAGTATATCAGGTGGAATAGTGGTGTCTTGCCGGGAGAGTAGCTCGCCAGATGCTGTCGGCAGTATGTTGGGGTTGATTAGCCGCAGACCTGAAGCCTTATCAGGGAGACATAGATAGCTGCTCATCAACGAGTGCAGTATCGTTTGAAGGAAACATCGCTTGTCAATTTTATGTATCCAGCAGGCTTTTGTTTCACAAATTGTTTTTTCATATTCAATCTCCTTTTATACAAAACCACTAGGGTAGACGAATATTAGAGGTCTGGGGAAACTTTCCGATAAAGTGTAGCAAAATAGGTGCTGAACGGTAGTAGAGTGTGTAAAATAGGGCATTCGAGCGGGTTGGTGGCGTAGAGCGGTCGTCTCATATCTGCTCAAGGCAATTCCCCTCCTGTGGAGGGGTGGCAAGCTCTGCTTGACGGGGTGGTTGTCTCGTTTCTGCAAAATTTATACATTCGGAGCTATTGAAAAAATACCGTCATTGCACAAATACAATCGCCATGCGCTCCCAAATTATGCAAAATACTTCAAAGAGTGATATACACGCTATTATCAGGCGTTTAGTAGGATACCAGAGTTACCTAACTACACGGATAAATGGAGAGCTTATGACGGGTCAGTGTTGAACGGATACAAACACTATTGCATCAATCATGCAAAGGCAATGGGTAGTGGTACCAGACACATCAATGGCACTGAGAACTTCTAGGGCTAGGCAAAAAAGAGATTAACGAAGTTCTGCGGAATATCTAGGAAACATTTCCCCCTTCACCTAAAAGAATGTGAGTGGCAGTTCAATTATAGACGCCTTTCAGTCTCCCGGAAGAGTGATATGCTGATGAAGATGGTAAGGGATATTTGAGAGACCGACAACTAATATGTCATTCTGGGAATCCATATCGTTTTGGAGCATTATGATTTTTCTCTTTTTATTCGGGATAGTTATAACTCTAGCAGAATTGGTTATTGGTATCCTCCTACGGGTGGTTCGTAAATACTAGTGGAACATGACGGTTAGAGGTGTATCTTAGTTCTGATTTTCAATTACTTCAAAAGTACTGCAAGAAGAGTCGCTACTCCAACACCAATAATCCACAGGATAGTACGGTTATTCAAACGATACATCTCACCCATAAGCCTTGTTTCTAGTTCTGCCAAATCTACTTTAGTTACTACCTCTTTCGAAGCTGCAATATTGGCTACGGCTTCCTTTGCCTCAGCATCGGATAATTCAGGGATTTTTCTTAATGCATTGTATAGGGCTATATAAGTCATATCTTAATATAATTATTGCTTGAAAGCCGTATTATAAATGAAGTGGGTACAAAATTGGTTCGCCTAGATATTTTATGTTCGCAAACATTCTCTAGTACTTTCCCTAAAAAGCAAAAGCCACCGCCGAAGCGGTGGCCTGCACCCGCCAAACCGAAGTCGGACGGGGGGATTGCGTATATTATATGTGTGGCAAAAGAAAAATCAATAGTTTTAGCCTAAAATTTGGATACTAAAGCCACTCTTTAGGACAAGAAAATTCTCCTAGATCATCTTTAAGTTTAAGAGGAAATTGAGCATTTCTAAGTCTTTCATCAGATATTTTCCTTCTTAAAGAAGAATATTTATGTAGCTTTGAAACCCAAAAATCGACAGGTGTGATAAGTCCGACAGGTAATTTCAAGATGGTTTTTATATATTTCAATGGTTCAGTAAGATCCGAGTCGTTTGACAGAAGAATGGGAACATCGCACGCTTTCTGAAAACAATCTATTAACATAAAAGTTGCGATATTAACATCCGAACCCTTCTCTTCAAATTTAGAAATTTCTACTATCTTTTTATGTGAAGGGTTACCCTTCTCTAAAAGTTTACCTTTGGCAGTCCGCTTCTTAAATGATCCAAAATGGATTTCTATTTCCGGGATTGTTCGCAAAGCTCTTAGATAGATATTCTGTCTTTCTGCTACGTCCGGGTCTCTCTCGTTAGGAGTCACCTTTGCCGTAAAATAACGTATTTTTGCAATTTTGCAATCCTCAAAACTGAAAGACTCAATAAGTGCTTTTAAGTCTAGCCACTTATATTTTGTGTCTTTTATAGCGTAATAAAGATTGAAACCATCTACATAAATAATATAATTTTTCAAATTAAACCTACCTTAAAAAGCAAAAGCCACCGCCGAAGCGGTGGCCTTGCACCCGTCAAACCAAAGTCGGACGGG
>JAPORV010000443.1 GCA_026710055.1 Aestuariivita sp. | reverse complement strand
TTCATATTTTTCTCTTGGCAGTCGCCAGAAAAGGGGGTTTTTTAACAGACACTAATTAGTGTCTGTTAAAAAACCCCTAAATTCACTAGTAAAATATTGAAAACATGTACTTTTCTGATGCGTTTGTTTCTGCGAAGATTTCCGATATTTGGTACAATTTCTTAATATTTTACATGATTTCCATTGAATCAGCCAATCTTCGCTAAATTAAAGAACAGGCGTCCACATATTTCGGTTAAGTCAACACGTTGAAAAATATACTTTTATGCATAGTAAACTCTTGAAATTTAAGAAAAATAGAGGTTTTTTAACAGACACTAATTAATTTATCATTAATTTGATATATGTTCGCCATAAATTACTAGATCTTGTGGACATCTGCATTTAAAAATGCACGGATTGTCGGTATGTTCTCTCTGATAGTCGCCCGGAAAAGAAGTGGTACAAGCAATTGAGAGAACAAATGAATAAACATGGATCGAACCATTTTGATGGATGAATGCGGGAGCGGATTGAGCCACTTCTCTCGGGAAAGGCGACGGATTCTAGATGGACGGCAGATAACCGGTTGTTCCTAGAAGTGGTCTTGCAACGATTTTTCTGCCCTGTTTTGGCAATTGGAATAGTATCCCCCGGGGCTTTCGCCGGTGGGTACGGAAGGGTCCTTTTGACGATATTTTCAGCGTATTACCGAAATAATGTTGATGTTTCCATCGTGTCGATTGATGGTACCGATCAGGCGAGTGCATGCAAAGGTCTCTAAGGTCTAAAAAGGGGATTACAGGAAGGCATCGGACGCGCGAAGGGCGGTTTGACTAGTCAGACCGTCGCGTTGACGGATGCGATTAGAAAGCTGATCTGATTTGTCGTTTTACTCGGTCCGGGCCATGATCTGATGGCAATGCCTGACTTTTTCCGGAACTTCTCATGTGAGATGTTGATCGACGACAAGACCTTTGACTCAGATGGGGCACTCAAGAGACTCGCGGAGCGCGGGAGTGATGCGGTGATTCCTCCGAAGAAGAACCGATACCCATCTTTAACAAAATTTCTTTAAGAACCGTCGGATTTTAGTATTTTTCGGATGCGCAGAAAATTTTTATTTATGAAAGTCAATTGGTTGGGGATTTCGAGGGTGCCCGTTCTCTGAAATCGTCCCAAAGAATGAATTGCTAGGCTTGATTGCGGCCGCCCTTCTGCTGACCCTCTGGCGTCTGTTTATTGTTCGAACCCGCACTCATACGGCCAAGGACGGCTTGCCTTATGTGACCCACCGTCTGGTCGAGAGCCGGCGGGAGGGGGACACGGTCCGCCAGAAGACGCTTTTGAACCTGGGTCGAACGTTTTCCATTGCGAAAGAGGACGGGCGTGCCAGCGGGTGGACGAGCTGATGACACACCAGACGACGCTCAATGTCGTGACGCTTTCCACGGCGATCAAGCTGCTGGATCTTCCCCACACACTCTGTGCGCTGGCCCATATTACCGGCCGGATAGCACAGTCCGAGAGAGCGACCAACGGCTGGCTTCGTACCGGCAGGCGCCACCGGAGAACGGCTGGGGATCGACTTCGGGGCCCTCAGCGACAGGGTGCTTTATCGCGCATCCGATCACCTCTTCACGCACAAGACCGCCCGCGAGGATCCCATGTTCGGTGCTCGCGAGACGCTGTTCAACCTGCCGCCGGTCGTGACCTTGTATGATCTCACGAACACCTCTTTCGAGGGTGAGGCTTCGGGCCGGCCGGAGGAGCGGCGCTTGGCGCCGTTCTCGACAACAGCGGCGTCCTGCGCCGCACGGAGATCTTCCCAGGCAATGGGGTCGAGGCGCACATACTGGAGACGCTGCTCACGGCCATTGGATGGTCCCAAGGGCGGGAGTGTCGTCATGGAGATCGGGGCATTGCCACCACGGACAATCTCGCCTGGATGCGGGCACAGGGGGCTGTCTCTTGGGGTCTCGCGCAGCCCCGTCCGGGTGTTCGACCCCCACGCCGCGACGACGACGGTGTCGAGGGCATCGACAGGGAAGGTCACGCTCTATCGGGACCGCGTGAAGGGCCGGGAGGAGGACGAGACCCCTGATAGGGAGGTTCTCCTGCGCTGTCATTCGCAAGCGTGGGAACGAAGGGAGACGGAAATGATCGACTGGTTCCAGACCCGCTTTGAAGACGGATTGCGCACCTTCCATGACGGTCTTTCGACACCCCGGACCCGCAAGACCTTGACCCCTGTCCAGCAAAAGATTGGACAGCTCCAAGAGGCGAATGCCGGGGTCGCCCAGCAGTATACCATCACTGTCACACCCGATCCGGAGAATAAGCAGGCGGAGGACATGAACCCATCCGATGGGTCCATGACGCAAAAACACAGCCAAGGAGCGTGCCGCACGGCGATCTCAAAAAATCCCCAAAATCCAAGTTTGTCGTGCCACAGACCTTTTTAAGTCATTGATCGGGTCGATTTTTTTAACAAAATGTTAAAGATGGGAGCTTCTCACCTAGTAGGGAACGATTCCAAGTGGTACGCCCTTCTGGTGCCGCCGAACATGCCAGTATCGTCAACGTCGCTTCGCCTTCTCCATCCAGAAGCATCCATGTTGACCGTCAACCCCCTAAAACCACTTTTTTTGATTTTTACCCTTTTTTTCAGATAATATCTTCATAATATCCACAGGTGGGATGTCTGCGCTGACTTTTCAGGCAAGCGGAAGCGGTCCTCCTGGGGATGTGGCAAGGAGGATGGTTATTTCAGTTGTGGGTCTCCAGTGGGGTGTGGTTCTCGTATGGTGTGGGGCGAATTTTGTAAACCATTGATATGAAACGATCATTATTTGTCGAATTTTGCTCATCACGCAAGATTCGCCCGATTTTGCGAAAATTCGTCCGATCAATCTACATTTTTCCCTATCCGGCCTTTTTCGCCGCTGCTATTTGCTTTTGTTGGGAATGTGGTAGAGTGCTCCCACACTTTAAAAAAAACTGTCTTCAATGGGAGACAAGAAAGGAACACTCTGATGACAATCATGCCCCAC
>JAPORV010000202.1 GCA_026710055.1 Aestuariivita sp. | reverse complement strand
TCAGATTGACGCTTCGCGTGTTCAAAATCATGTTTGCGACCAGCGACAACCCTTCTCCACGCGACTTGTGATATCCGGGAAGGCGACTCTGGAAATCCGCTTCAACTCTTGAATAAAGTTCTGAAAAACAACCGTTTCCCATCATATCAGCCTCCAAACACGCAGTGGAGACTCCTTGAATCACAGATCTCACCCGAACGTCAAATCAGGGAATGTATTTTGAAGGGTGGTAAGCCTTGTGATACAATCCTGCCCCTACAGGAATCTACCCTCAGGTCAGCGACAATGTCTGATCAACCAAGGTCTTCGGCATCATCGAAAACCTTTTGTCACAATGCCGCAAGCTGTTGCTCAGGCGATTGATCGACGTCTGTCTGCTCTTTTGACGTGCAAAGATCTGTTTCGTGGGGCCTGATTGTCATCAGAGTGTTTCTTTCTTGTCTCCCATTGAAGACAGTTTTTTTAAAGGCAATTATGTAGGAAAGTGCCGGAATACCCGATTTCCTATTCTGGTTTTTCCACACGTTTCACTTTGACGGGTTGGCACAAGGCCTTAAGAGCCTCTTTAAAACTCGCGTTAACGCGCATGTCCGATTCCAGTTCCTTTTTGCTTGGCTGGTATTCCCTGACGGGTATTCTGACGGTAGGGGGTTCTTGGGTCATTTTTCTGCTTCCGTGTAACGTAAGTCAACGGAATGCCCAGCAATAGAACAAGACAATTCATTCTCCATGCGGCATGCTTCTTTTCGAAGACTCAATATTTTAGTGTGGTTTTTCATAAACACCTCCATGTCTGATGGGGGGGGGCAATGCCAGTTTGATACGACATAATTGCTCCCATGATAAATTTGCACGGACAGAACCGCGTGTATCGTAGGCTTGGATAATGCGAAGGTACACGGGAGATTTGAGCAATCGAAGAACATAGGCTGAGGGGAACTGCTTTTGGTCATTAGGCCGAAACACGACATAAATTCCACTAACAATGCCCCCGGCCAAGTGCGGAGGTACAATGCCGATTGATCCCACATTAACACGGTGCGGATTATAAACGATATCCCCCTCGGAAACGCGAATGTAACGTTGATTAATAAATTCTCCTCGCTTTTCCTCGTTCAAATAAATTCCAATATCATTGCTCACTCCAAGAATGCGGAATGTGTCGTTGGGATGGTCTTTGGGGGCAAACCGATGACCGCTGCTAGATATTAGAGATGCCAAAGGCGTAAGAGGTTTGTCTGTTGGCGGAAGAACTTCTGTGTAATCGTAAGGCCACAAGGAACTTTGATTTTGAACATGATCTTGATCTACAACCATGCCGTCGCAACTGAAGCCCTCCGCAATTGGCGCATGGACAGACTCAAGAACTTTTGGCAAATCATTTTTCGGAATCGATTTTTTTCGCGCACCAAATGTGTGTCCCACATTGTTCACGATAAAAAAGAAAACTTTTTTTCGTTTCCCCGCTTTTTCAAAATACAAAATACTGGTTTTTGTAGGCGTGTAGGGTTCAAATAACTTGCGCGGCAATGAAACAATGCTGACATTTCGAGACAAAGACAAAATCAAATCCCGTACACGCCCCGTATCGCCATCCTCGGTAAGAAAATCATCCTTGACCAGAATTGCAGCCCGGCCATCAGGCTTAAGTGCCTGGAAGCAATGTTGCGCAGAAACAGCATCGCCGTTGGTAGATGGTATATCATACAAGTTTCCGTGCCGCGTTTTTTGGGAATAAGGCGGGTTGGTTAGAATGACATCAAATTTCCCATCAACGGGATTTGCAAAACTGTCCTGCCGATGAACGTTGCTGTGCCCGTCACCAAACAAAATCATATTCATGCGAGCAACGCGAGCCGTTGTCGCAATCTCCGATCCATAAACAGTTTCCGCTTTGAGTTTTTTTTCATTTTCCGGCGTGACTTTAATTCGCAAGGAGACATGGCGAAACGCCTCAATCAGAAAACCACCTGTTCCGCAAAAAGGATCGTAGATAGTTTCGCCAAACTTGGGATTTGTGATGCTAACCATTGTCCGCACAATATTGCGGGGAGTAAAATATTCTCCAAGGTCTTTAATTTTAATGCCTTGATAAGCATTTTTCAGAAAATACTCAAAAGCGTCGCCCTTAACGTCGGCATCCGTTCCCGTGAAATTAAACTGTGACAAATCTTCTACAATATCGCTAAAGATTTCTGCCGAAGTGATGGGGAAACTATCGCTAAATATTGCCCCAAATTGTTTTTTCATTGCGGGCCAAACTACAGTGCTAACGTAATTTAACCTATCGTCACGCCCCCTGCTTTGAAAATCCGACCACCGCAAATGCGGTAAAAGGGGGGCAATGTCCCCTGAATGTTCCCGAAGTTGACACACTTCATCCATTAATTTCAAAAACAAAACATCGGAAAACGCACCAAATCGGTCCATGCCCGCCTGCAAACCTGCCTCCCGCAACAGGTTGGCTTGCCTTCGAAATATCTTTACGAGTTCTGACCGTGAAATCTGCACATCTTCGGGGCCTGACAAGATTTCAGGCCCTTCCCGAACAAATCGAAGAGATGTGTAGTGATCCACAAATTGACGAACATCTTCCCCGTCAATTTTAAGATTTCGCTCTTGCGTTACATGGCGCGTATCAACAAAACTGCCTCCATATGCAAAAACCAGAGGCGCGCCCAATGGGCGCGCGTATTGAACGGCTTGATCCAAAGCCTCCTCAAGCGTTTGGCCGGGACGCTTGGCTTCAATAACCCCAATCGCCTGCGAACTGTCCCGTTCATAAAGAACAAAATCAGGGAAATGTCTTGTCCCTGCCGTACGTAATCTGTTTTTTTCAGCCTCTGTTTTCGGTCGTTGTTGCGTGACATTATTAGTCGCCATTCTTTCATCAACAACCCAACCAAGATTGTCGAGTTGAGTATAAACATCGGAAACAACAGAGGCTTCAAGGCGACGAGTGTACATTTACTCTCTCGCCCCGTTGTCCAGTCCGTTGTCCGCAATCAAATCCCGATAGCGCAAGCGCCTTCCCC
>JAPORV010000353.1 GCA_026710055.1 Aestuariivita sp. | reverse complement strand
GCCTATATAAATGTAGTATATTACAGATCAATATCACCTTGGTGAGATATGCGGGTTAGGGGAAGACGGTCAGGCACAGGTCGATGGTGGAGGAGTCCAGGGCATAGACGGTGTAGTCGAGGTCCAGGCCCAGGTCGTCCTCGGCATACAGCGGTCGGGCGATGCGGATGAGGGCGTGGGCGAAGTCGGCATACAGGCGCCCGTCTCGGGTTGGGTTGGCATGGGCCAGGGTAGTACGGGCGACCCTGCCGCGCAGGCCTAAGTGGTAGAGTTTGTCCGGGCGCGCGCAGGCAGACCTCGATATCGCGCAGGCTCTCGCGGTGGGTGAGTTGGGCGAAGGCCAGACACAGGAACTGGTCAAGACAGGTGAAGGACTTGACGTAGCGATTGCCGTGGTAGCGTTGGACGTAACGCCGGAAGGCTTTCATGGGCAGATGGTCCATGACTTGCGAAAAGACAAATTGGCCGGTGGGCATGGTGATTTCCCCTGATGGTGATGAACATCGGGAGGGTAGCATCAACCGGCGGCGGCAGTTTTAATCGATGCCCCTGAAAAATCCCTGATTTGTTAATTAAATGAATGAGTTATACTATATCAATGCGATTTTCTTGGGACAGCAGTGAGTGAAATCGAAAAATGTTATTATACCGTTCTGCCAAGTTATGGAGCATCTTATGATTAATCATTTCACTGGGAATACATTTCCTCTTTACCATGTTATATAGGGAGGCGGTTATTGGCATGAGAAAGGTCGGTGTTCATTTTGAAAACTGCTACGGCATTAGAGCAATGGACGCAGAGTTTGATTTTTCAAATAAAGCTGCCAGCATAATTTATGCTTCGAATGGCACAATGAAAACTTCATTTGCACGAACATTCAAAGACCACAGCGAAGGCAAGGATTCTAAGGATCAAATTTACTCAGACAGAGTGACAATAAGAAAAATAACAGATGAAAATGGCGACCCTTTACCGAAGGAGGTCATTTTTGTTATAGAGCCCTACGACTCGTCTTACGAATCTAATCGAGTTTCAACCCTGCTTGCAAACGGCTCATTAAAATCTGAATATGATGAAATTTTGCGAGAGATTGATAGAAAAGCTTCGGAGCTTATGAAGCTTCTGAGAACAACTTCTGGAGTTAAATCTGGCCTCGAAGATATTATTTCAAAGGTGTTTACAAAGATGCCAGGGAATCTTTTACGGGCATTTGATCGTATAAAAAATGAAGTTTATGAAGGCGGTGAGGATTTAGCTCTCTCAGATATCAAATTTGCCACGCTATTCAACGATAAAATTGAGAACCTGCTTGATGAAGAATCTGTTAAAGAAGCATTGGAACAGTATACAACCAACTATGAAGCTCTCTTGGATAAATCAAGATTTTTCCGAAAGGGTATTTTCAATCATTATCAAGCCGGAGAAATTGCAAGACAGTTGAAAAATCATGGTTTTTTTCAAGCAAATCATAAGGTTTTTCTAAACTCAAGTGATGGTGACACCAAAGTCGAAACTGAAGCGGAGCTGGAGGCACTAATAAACGAAGAGCTTGCATCAATTCTCTCAGATGAAAGCCTAAAAGCCTCTTTTGATAAAATCGACAGAAAGCTCTCAAACAAAGAGCTGCGCGCTTTTCGTGAATTTTTGCTTGGTAACCAAACCTTAATTCCAAGGCTGCAAACTCCAGAATTGTTAAAAGAGGATTTGCTTAAATCTTATTTGATGCGTCATCGCCTGGAATTTGAAAGCCTTATGTCTGAGTATGAAGTAGGTAAAAAACGGATAGATGAAATTACTAAGAAAGCCTCAGAGGAAGCAACAAAATGGCAGGAAGTAATAAATATTTATAACCGCCGCTTCTCGGTACCATTTAAAGTTGTCATTGAAAATAAGCAAGACGTAATCCTGAAGCGGGTAACACCCAATATCAGCTTTATCTTCAAAGAGAAGTCTGCAGCCTCTGTTCCGGTGAAACGGAGTGACTTAGTAAATATTCTCAGTAGTGGGGAGCGGCGTGCACTCTACATTTTGAACATCATTTTTGAGGTTGAAGCACGAGCAACAGAGGGAATACAGACATTATTTATCGTAGATGATATTGCAGATTCCTTTGACTACAAAAACAAGTATGCAATCGTTGAATATTTAAACGATATCCTTGCAGAAGGAGATTTTCGACAGATTATTCTGACTCATAATTATGATTTTTATCGAACGGTGTGGCGCAGGCTGAATCTCGGAAGGGCCAATTTTCACATATCCAAATCATCCGACAAAATTACTCTAACAAAAGAACAGATGTACCGGGACCCATTTGAAAAATGGACATCATCAGCGGATGAAGCAGATAAAACTGATATGTTAATTGCGATGATACCCTTTGTTCGAAATCTTGCCGAATACTGTGGATATCGAGAGGAGTCATTGCTGCTCACCAAACTTCTTCATATAAAATCAAACTCTCATGAATTGCTTGTAAAAAATTTGCTTGAAGTGTTTTGTAAAATATTGAAGGGGAAAAATTTTTCGAGCGAACTTGACAATACACAGCCTGTGATATCACTGATTTATAGGGTGGCGAACAGGATCTCTTGCGAGACGGAATCGTCGCCTGATCTGGAAAAGAAAATCGTTTTATCAATAGCAATTCGTTTAAGAGCCGAACAGTATATGATTGATGTTATCGATGATCCAGATTGGGTCGAATCCATCAATAAAAATCAAACAGGGAAGTTAGTAAAGCGCTTCAAAGAAGATGTTGTAAATAAGTGTGAGGAGCACGCAGAGTTGGTAGATTTGATGGAACGCGTGAACCTGATGACACCCGAGAACATACATCTGAATTCATTCATGTACGAACCAATATTGGACATGGCATCGGAACATTTATCAAAGTTATATAAAGAACTTGAAACAGTTTCACCCTCACCTTGACATGTATTTCTAGTTTGTTGGTTGCCCAAAATTGGCTTTTTTCATATAGCCATGCTCAAAAAAACCTTACCTTGGTAGATGGTTCCTATTACCTGTTTCGG
>JAPORV010000104.1 GCA_026710055.1 Aestuariivita sp. | reverse complement strand
ACGACGTGACCAATTCAGACTGGGTTATTATGAGGATCGCACATCATCAACTATGGAAATGTCTAGTAAGCTTGTTGGGGCAATCATGACATTTGTGGCTAGGTGTGAGAGGAATCATCAGTATGTCGGGTTTTCGGATATCGGAAATCACATTGATCATTACACGATGAAATACAAAGATGGTGGTCGCGCCTGGCTTCTACCAAAGTGTTTTGGCAATGATGACAGCGCTGTGGATGCTTTTATTGAGCATCTCATTCATCAGGGGGCTCTAGCGAAAGACATTATGACAAGATCCTATGGTTGTCCGATCCCAAGCTTTCAGGCGTATTTAATTGAACGGGCACGTTTCACATCGGAAGAACTATGTGAATTAGATCCTATGACGTCATAAGAGTAATGAGTCTAAATGTTTAGAATCAGTCATGATCAAATGAATTAATACATGTGCGTACGTCCTTATCCCCAACAACTCATCTTAAAGTTAGAATCACCCATCTTTAAAAAAAATTCAGAAAAATAATCAAATTCCGTTATTTTCTTATTTTCAGAAATTTTTTTGTTAAATGCATTATTATTTGTACCAATCCGAGGTTGATGGTAACAAAAAGCAAGTAATCCTTATAGCATGCGCTCAAGGAGGTCGCTTATGACCGATCGATCTCTTCTCATTGACATTTGGCACTTCGAGACGCTTAGCTGCGTCATTGGATAAGGGTATTATGGATTAATGAGAAGGAATCCACCCATCATAGACCGCGCAGGTCTCACGGCCTTTTGCCACCAGTCGGAGGGAGAACTTCCTCCAGTGTTTAAGGGCCGCGGCGCGATTCTGACAACGTTGCGTAAACGTGGAGCGGCCACCCGAACTGTTCAGCAACAGCCCGGCCATACTCAACCACATGTCCGGTTTCGAGGAATTCCGAAGACCACGCAGATTGTTCAAGGCGCCCCCGGCGCGGGAAAAAGTTCGGTACTGGCGAAATTGCAGGAAGAGTGTATAATGCTTGATAATGAGAGCGCGCCCCGTGTGGTCATAACCTCCAGTCAAGATATTATGGAGAATTTGCCTCAAGTCTTAAAACTCATTCGTGCGACTGGCGAATGTTCGCCGTCCATTTGGACGACACTCCTGTCACGTGTGGGGGTTAATCTGACAACAAATGCGCTGGGTGAAATCAGCGCCACAATTGGGTGGGTCCCCTCTGCGTTTGATCATGTGCAAACGCTTGGTCAACTTGCGGAGATCGCGCCGAGCCAGAACTGGACTGCACCCGTGATTATCGCGGTGGATGAAGCCCAACGCATCTCGGGTAATGACACCACTCCTCATGCGCGGTTTCTTCAATCTCTTCATGATGCGTCGTCAGGGTTGCCGTTGACTCTGGTGTTGGGTGGACTGTCGGATACAAAGGAGCGGATGCAAGACTTTGGAATTACTCGCGGGGTCACCACGCACAACCTTGGATGCTTGAACGCCACCGATCGCAATGAGCTGATGGGCGCATTTTGTGAAAAATTCGGCATCAATGGTATTAATTTCGAACCCGAACTACAAGCGCTCGCTGAACCGACAGAAGGCTGGCCACGTCATCTGCATTTTACCTTACAAGCCCTCGCACAGGAATTTTTGCGCGTGAATGGTGTGATGGCGGAGGTTCAGTGGCAGCAGGTCGCGGAGGTTGCGGCAAGCAGTCGGGTGGCCTATTACCATCATCAGCAGAGTGCGGTATTACGGCGGCTGAAACCTCTTGTTGGTGCGGTGATGGAGGATTTGCGAAAAGGTGATGATTTTGATACCATTACGAGCCGTATTCGACAGTATTTTCGACCCGATATGCTCAACAATTTATCGGATAAGTTTATGAATCCGTCTCGATTCCCGCGTGATTTAGTCCATGAACTGATTCATCAAGGGGCACTCCAATAGTACGCCCCGGATAAGTTTCACAGTCCTATTCCTTCCTTCCGACGGCATCTGATCAAAGAGGGGGTGTTAGCTCCAACCAATCCTTTACCACCCAGAGGGGCTTTCAAATTGATGTACGGTCGCATTTTCAGCGCGGAACGGGATGGCTTTGGATCAATGGTCGACGCCTGTGACTGGGCGTGCGAAAAGCTTGAAGCAATGGAAAGCGATGAGGATATTTCTCTCTGGTATGACGACATCAAGCTTGAGACTCTGCGGGAGGCGATGCCCGTGCCAACAACCTTTGAGGATGATGAAACGGTAGCGTTTAGTCGGTGATTGGTTGATGACCCAACCACACTGGTTTATTTTCCCTCTGAGCAACGAAATAATTAGTGTCTGTTAACCCCCTCTTTCTTCTAACGCCTGCTAAGAGAAAACTATGAATACTTTTCACAGATAAAATAACTCAAAGTGATATATAATATATTGAAATTACTATATCTAGTGTCTGTAAAAAAACCCTAAATTTGATAGTAAAATATTGAAAACATGTACTTTTCTGATGCGTTTGTTCTGACGAAGATTTCCGATATTGGGTACAATTCCTTAATATCTTACAAGATTTCCATTGAATCAACCAATCTTCACTAAATTGAAGAAAAGGCATCCACATATTTCGGTTAAGTCAACACGTTGAAAAATATACTTTTATGCATGGTAAACTTTTGAAATTTAAGAAAAATAGGGGTTTTTTAACAGACACTATCTAGTATCTGAATAGTTACAAATAGGATTAATCACAAATTTACCAATAGCGGTTCTTTGCTTGGGTTAGTGGTCGAGCAGGTGATCAGGTTTTTACGTTATTTGTTAAGCTCGATTATTTTCTATTATGTTCTCCAGAAGTGGTTTTGTTTTTCTGCTCAAAGAAAATCTGTTATCAGGCATACATTTCGTTTTGGTTCGATTATGAATAGGTCATTTCTGAGAGGAGCGTGTGAGTACTATTCTGATAACTTAAGTTATCTTTAAGAATCATGTATTGGTGCAAGAGTTTCTTTATTTTTTGCAGGATGAGCCAGAAAGTTGCTTTTTTTATTGAATGTGTTATGGCTTCAAAGAAGCAACTTATTAG
>JAPORV010000411.1 GCA_026710055.1 Aestuariivita sp. | reverse complement strand
TGCTTGAGGATAGCGAGGATTATTATCAGATAGGACGCAAAGTTGCTTATTTCGGCAACGGCTATCAAAAACGTATAGAGCGTTTCGGGCGTAAGATGTGGTGGATACCAATACTTGGAGGAGAGTTTATATTAGATCGTCGTCTTGGTTATAGCGAGGGTTTGATGGGTGGGAATTTATGGTTCTTCGGCAAAGACACGGATTCGGCACTCAACGCTGCCGAAAAAGGTGTAGAGGCAATTGCCCCAATGCCTGGGGTAGTCACGACTTTCCCAGGCGGCATCGCTGGAAGCGGATCTAAGGCAGGTAGCCGCTACGATTTTACGATTGCCAGCACCTACGAAAAATTCTGTCCGATGCTCCAACAAAACCCAGATGTAGAACACGGGTTGCCCGAGGGTGTTGCCTCAGTGATGGAGATTATTATGAATGGGCGGAACATAGAAGCCATCATTAACGCAACCCAAGCAGCGATATCGGCATCCAAAGATACCGAAGGTCTAATGATGATCTCGGCAGGCAACTACGGCGGCAAGCTAGGCAAGAGCCTAATTTATCTACACCCCAACAAGCAACCGACTTAATCAATTTCACTGAGACAACGATCATGCAACAGGCGATTATTATGGACGGACAAAGTCTGTCGCAAAAGATCGCTCAGGATTGTGCAGAAAAATTAGCTGGATTAAACAATCCTGAGATTGTTTTAGCTACCGTACTAATCGGTGACTATGCACCGAGTCGCCTTTATGTGAACTTGAAGATGCGGCTTGCTAAAAAAGCAGGTTTGACACCGCGTTTGGTTGAATTATCGGCAGATATAAGCAATGATCAAGTTGAAGATATATTGCTGAGTCTTGCCGGCGATAACCAGGTACACGGCATCCTCTTACAATTACCCCTGCCCGAACACCTAGATACCAACCGTCTGTTAGAAATGATTCCACCGGAAAAGGATGTTGATGGCATGACTATCCAAAGTATGGGGCGATTGATTAAAGGCGAGGTCGGTATGGTGCCCTGCACACCGTTGGGTGTCATGCGGTTCATCAAAGAATACAACATTACCACCGAAGGGCGCACCGCCGTGGTAATAGGACGATCCTACCTAGTTGGCATCCCGCAAATGCTGTTATTATCCAAACAAGGTATTGATGCGAGCGTAACGCTGTGCCATTCTAAAACCGAAGCTATAGAAGATATTTGCCGTAATGCCGATATTATCGTCGCTGCTGCCGGCATCAACGGACTGATTGGTAAATCGGCAGTCAAGCCAGGGGCTGCGATTTTTGATGTAGGCATTACCCAAGTAGATGGGAAAATCATAGGCGATGTCATTTATGATGAGGTCAAAGAGATTGCTGGAGCGATTACACCTATGCCAGGCGGAACCGGTCCTATGACGGTTGCCAGTCTCATTGAAAATACAATCAAAGCGGCGGAAATGCAAGGAGCGATTGAAGGCAATTCGCTAGAATTGTAGAGGCGGACCATTCCCCTCCTTTGGAGGGGTGGCAGGCGAAGCCTGACGGGGTGGTTTTTTGCGTACCCACCATTTAGGATAAGCTTTAGCTTGTCTGAGCTACATACCCATGTTAAGGTTTTGTACAATGATTAAATTAAGCTCCCAAAAGTATAGCAATGGCTAATCAACGGATAGAAAACATCAACCCTCAAATTCTGCGTCAATGCCGAGAACAAATTGGATTGAGTATTGAACAAGCTGAAAAAAAGCCGTATTAAGTAATGGGAATTATATACAATAATCCCCACTTAAAGAAGAAATCTCTTCTGACGGTTTTGAGAAAGCAACAAAAGAGGTATTATTCAGCCCGTTTCTAGTAAGGCGAAGTATCAGAACAAGAAGCCCACGTAGAAAGGGCTAAATGTCAAGTGGAAATTAGAGAAGCGGAAAGGCATGGGGATTATTGTATATAATTCCCAAAAATTACCTTGCATACAAAAACAAACTAAAAGGAGGAGGAATATCGAGAAATATAGCGAGAGAGGCTCTGGAGCAGTACGGTACCATTTACTCTAAGGCAGTCGCACAAATGTATCGAAATCAAGAAATCGGGTTGCATAAATTTTGTAAGTTGTTCGGAATCAAAAAGGTGTCGGATGCATTGAAATTAGAAACCTTGCTATGAGTTATTGCGTAGATGCAAATGTATTTATTACTGCCTGGCATGAAACTTATCGTAGACATTTGTTTCCAAAACTTTATCATGAATTAAAAAGTAAGTTATCAGACCAAATTATTATCATAAAACCTATTTTTGACGAGATAGAACCTATCACGGGTAGTGATACAAAACTAAATTTGCTCGATAAGGAAACTCTAAATGAACATGAAAAAAAGAACGGCAGGCTTTACTAGAAAGTCACCCTGTTCGTATTTGGCTAAAAAAAGAATTACAAATCAAGGAAGTACTAATCACCGAAGAAGTGGAAATATTGGCTCTTGAATTAGAAGGCAAATACGAGATTGAAGAAAAATCAAAAGGAGCAAGCTCCGCAGATATTAAATTAATTGCTTTTGCCCGTTTGGAGGATCACACTGTTGTCACATTAGAAACGTATCAGAAAGATGTTCCGGATAAGAAATCAAAATATAAAATTCCAATTATATGTAAAAAGGAAAAGGTTCGGTGCATAAACTTTATTGAGATGTTAGATTACGGCAAAATACAAGTTTAGAAGTTAGAAAGTTTGTATTTCGTGATGTATATAATATCTAATACGCTAAGGTTCTGCATAAAGTCACGCCACTTGTCTTTGCTATTCGGGACTTTTGAAAAAGTATTTCATAAAATTGTAGGGGCGAACTTGCATGCATGTTGACCTTACCCCTCTGTGAGGGCCATCGCTTAAATGAGACCTGTATTATAAATCGTCTTTGTTTCTCATACTAATAAAATCTTAAATAAACCAGACTCCGATGTCGCATTTCGATATTGGCTAGTTATTCTTCCTAAGTGGCAAATTAGACAAAATCTCATGTTTTTACCTAATCTTAAGTCTTGCGACTAAAAAACCAGCTCCATA
>JAPORV010000263.1 GCA_026710055.1 Aestuariivita sp. | reverse complement strand
CACTCGCCTTTCCATCCTTCAGTGTCATTTTTTTTATCGGGTTTTTCAATCCGAGGGTTGTCATGCCTGCTGGGTACGTGGATATTTTGTTGACGCAAAAATCATCCGCACGGTATCATAAAAAAAAGTTAGCGGGAATGACTGTTGATGGAGTGAAGATAGTTGACATCAAAAACGTATACTTTGCGGTCTGGTGCTGATATTTATAAGGAAGGAGAATTTGACAGTTTGAGTGGCGCACATGAGTGGGCCGTCAAGCCGCTTGGTGATTTGAAAGAAGATCGGGCGGTTTCACTGTGGCAAGGTGCTATGATTGTTGAATTCCTGAAATAAGCACCAAGATATTGAGCAAGTGTATATCTTCATGAACTTGCCACTGTCGTGAACAAGTGCCGCAAATATCTCTCATGAATTTCTCAGGATAAATTACTGTAATCGGTCGCCCGCCCGTGACCAGCTTATCCGGCTTGACATGTGGTATATGTTCTCGGTTTTGTAATTCTCCTTTTGATCCACATTCTTCGCCAATACTAAGTACCTTACTATGACGACTTGAAAGCTTTGCTTGGATAAAGACAGATCGGGGGACTTTCACTTCTACTGCTGATAAGATATCAACATAAACTTTCTAATATCTTGCGTAACTGGTGCCATTAAGAGTGGTACTAAATATTTCAGGAGTGTGAATCGTGTCAAATTTATCCAGTTAAGTAATCAATTTTGCTGGCGTAACTGAACAAATACTTAGAACCAGTAAAAAATACCAAAATTTCCAACAAATTCCATTATACTAACATTTAAAGCAAATTGACCAAACGGGTCAATCCATATCTAAAATCAGCTTTTGAAATTGTAACCGATTTGAAGTCAGGGATTAGTGATTGTAAAAAGTCTAAAAAAGCTCATTTTGTAAATTATTGAATGCTTAATCAGCCAACTTGTTGTCACGTACAACGACTTTCTTTTAAGTTTTGGTACGGACTTTGTTTTGACAATCTGCGAGGTCAAAATGGCGAATTTAAACCACAAGAATATTACAATGTTTGAGAAATACTTTGTCAGATGTTTTCTTGAGATCATCACCGTTTTTGGCCAAGAATTTACAGGGGATGATAGCACAAAGGTCAGAAGTTACATGACAAAATAACTGACGCAATAAAGGACTTTCGCTCTTGTTGATTTATCAAGAGATAATACAATTATGGAACTTCTTATAGAAAGACTATCGGATGAAGAGCTCGTTGTTAATGTCAAAAAATATCGAAAACTAAAAACTAACGTTAGATTGACATCAATCTGTCAAAACAATGGCGTCCAAAACATCTCACAACATTCTGGACGCCACTTGAATTTAGCTAAACATGTCTGCGGTAATGCCGGCATACCAACCTTCTGATTCTTCGTATGTGGCTTTCCTTATGGCAGGAGTTTCGCCAGTTGCACTGATGAAACCATCTATCTTAGCGATCTTCTCGTCAGTTGCTTCATAAGTTGCACCGACTTTCACACCGTCATTGGCATCAATCAATGACCAACAAGTATTAGCAAATTTAGCAGGAAATACCCGACTATCTGTTAAGGCACCACGTACAGCGTTTGCACATACTTTAGCTTGACTATTGGCAGAAAAAGCAGATTTTGGCATGTCACCTTGCAAGGCCGCGTCACCAAGGACATACACATCTGGATCAGCTTTTGTAGACATATCAATTGCATTAACTGGTGCCCAGTTTCCATCAGTAACGTTCGCAGCGCTTGCAATTTTTCCAGCCTTCATAGCTGGAATTACATTGCAAACATCAACTTTTGTAACTTCGCCATCAATTGAAATTGTCATGGCATCCGGATTAACTGTCACATTACCACCACCAAACTCTGATCCAATTCTATCGATCATGCCTGGGTAATGATTATTCCAACCCTCTTCAAACAAACCTTGCTTTGAGAACTTTTCCTTAGGGTCAGCAATCAAAATCTTTGCTGTTGGATTATTATTTTTCAGATGATGCGCAACCATTGATATCCGCTCATATGGCCCTGGTGGACATCTATATGGATTGGGCGGTGCAATCATTGCAAAAACGCCACCTTCAGGCATTGCTCTAATTTGTGCTCTCAATAATTCAGTTTGCGAACCCGCCTTGTAAGAATGTGGCATTACATTCTGCGCAGATAAGTCCCAGCCTTCGACAGAACCTGCAATAAAATCAATACCAGGGGATAGAATGAGTTTATCATAAGAAACTGCCACATTACCCGCTAGTTCAACCATTTTGGCATTACGGTCAACTCCAACAGCCCAATCATGAACAATGTTTATCCCATAATTGCTCGCTAGATTTCCGTACGTATGACCAAGATTACCAATTTCCTTAAAGCCTCCCAAATAGAGATTTGAAAAAAAGCATGTGAAATAGGTGCGGCTCGGTTCAATCAATGTGACATTGATTGAACCATTGCTGTCTTTCGCGATATAACGAGCGACTGTTGCGCCACCTGCACCACCACCAACAACCACGACATGCGGAGCATAACGCGTTGCATGTACCGCAGGAATAGGTAATACTGTTGCTGCTGCGGCACTCAAAAAAGAACGTCGGCTAAATTTCATTCATTTATCCTTTCAACTCAAAAATTATCATTTAGCTTTGGGATATCCATTGCTTGTTCAAAATGACTGATTGATATCAATCGATTAGCTTTGACTGCCATACAAACTCTGTTTGCCATCAGTTTCCGGTTTTCTCGACAAAAAATAAAATCGAAAAGTAGGTTTGACAAAGTAATTTCCCCAAGAATTTTTGTATTTTTGACATAATGAATGGTTGCCAACAAAATTACCGAAAGTAAAGATCATTATCGTTCAGATGATTCACATGATATTCTTGTAAGACAACGGTGAAATTTACGCATTCTTCAAATTTTTTCAATATGTCTGAATACCCAAAACTAAAGGGAAACACATTTTCTTATTTCTTACAAGACTATTCAGAGATGTTTGAGCAATTCCCGCTAACTCGGGTGAATAGTAACGAGTGTCATTCGAACTCTAAGTC
>JAPORV010000258.1 GCA_026710055.1 Aestuariivita sp. | reverse complement strand
TGGTGATGGGCCATCCGTGTGGCGGCATTGATCATGCGCGACCATAGGGCGGTAAAGGGGGGATCTTCCCGCAGCGCTATTCGTTTTGCTTGTTGACGGTTGCGCTTTGAGAGAGGCTGTTTCTCCCCTTTTGAGAAAGGCCCGGAAGTTTGGGTCAAAGGGTTTAATAGTGATGTCTTTAGCCGGCTTGGTCTTTCCCCGCCCGGCTGTTACCCGATGCGCTGCCCATTGGCGGCTTTGTCACAGACGCCGGCAAACTGTGTGGGGTCGACGAAGGTCTCGCACAGGTTGGAGAGTTCCCGGTGTGCCATGCAGAGCACCCTGGACGCCAGATGGGTGACCTGCACCCACGGTAGGATCAAAAAGCGGCTGTTGGATATGGTGAGAGGCAAGCGGCACTCCCGTTGCGGTCGGTTCCATCTCATCCTGTCATCGAGCGCAGGTCAGACCCGCGCCGCGGCTTCAAACAGCATAACCGCGAGGATACGATCGTTGCTGTCGCGAACGAACCACCGGAGAGACAGACCAAAAGGACGCGGGCACTTAACCCATCTTTAACATTTTGCAAAAAAGATCTTTTAAAAACAAATAGTTAGAAAACTGTATGGCACTACAAACTTCAAACTTATCTCTATATTTCAATAAGTTAACGGAATCGTAGGTCACTACAACGAGTTTTCAAAAATTGCTTTATTATAACTTATTGAAATTAAAAGAAAAAATATTCCGGTAAATCGCAAAAACAATGAAATTTGATGAATTTTTCGAAAATTTTGTTAAAGATGGGTTAAGATAATGATGGCGCTCTACAAGCGCCTTCCACAGATCAACCTCATCGGATGTTCGGGCTTCGTCCCGTCGTAACGGGGTGAGAGCCGCCAGCGCGCCCCTGATCGCGGGCTGCGGACCCAAGGCTCGCACATGTACAAAAGGCTTTGGCGTGTCAGCTGTCCCTTGACGCGGCGCTGGCAAGATAAGAATGCCTTACGCTTCTCAATGTTCCAGGAACCGTAAGCCTGCGGCTAGCCGATACGCTCCTTTCAGGGTTGTCCCGTTCAGATGCTCGCAAATCGTCAGAGCTCACGCGCGACGGATGTTGTTCGGGAACAGGGCAACGGTCTCTTGGACATCCGCAATCTGTTGCCGAGAAAGGTTGTGGACGTGAGGGTCATCATCTGAGGATTCATGGGTCTCCCCTTCGTAAAAGGGTTGATAGTGGAGCCTATATGACATGAGCATATGATGATATTCACCATTTTTCTTCAAAAAATAATCGGCTACAACATCATGCAGTGAGGCTTAAAAAAATCACGCCAATACGCCACAATCCTGATGAAATGCCATTGCTTATGCATCTGCTCGGGTCAGGATATCTCTGCACACCAAACAAATGCCCGTGAAAAGGGTGATTCACTCGGAAGAGTCGAGACACGCTCCCATCCATACAGACTACGGAAGGGAGGGTCACACGGTAACCGATCAATCAAATCCCGGGTGATGGGCATCTCCCGAATGACCATGGCGATAAAGAAACGTATCAAAGCATACCAGTCTTTCTGTGGACGCCGGTGCCGATGGCGGTCACAGCAACAAAATATGTCCACCGGTTACCAATCAAAGGTGGCGACAAAGCGCCAGGGCATTTCATTCAAAGGGCCGGGTTCCGTGCTCAACGAAGGGCCTCATTCCCTTAACATCGATTTCAAAGCTGTGATATACATAAAGATAAGGGCATGTCGTGGTTTCCTCTCTATGTTATTATTTCTGTTTTTCAACAAAATGCCCAAAAGCGGGGAAAATTTGCTTAAATTTGGCGTTTTGAAAGTGCCTAAATTGATAGTAAATTGATTTTTGAGAGTTAATTTGAAGTAAAGGCATGGTAAAGTGATTCAATCTAATTGCATCCACAAGTAATTTATGGGCAAAAGTAAAATTCATCCAGTAAGTGTAAAAATGAAAATTTCTCTTGGCAATTTATTTTAAAATAAGTACATCATAAATAAATGCGGGCGTGGCGGAATAGGTAGACGCATCGGACTTAAATCATTGAGTGCACGGATGGGAAATCTTCGTGTAGAACTGCTCAAAATCGGGGAAACCTTAAGTGTGAATTGTTTAATTTTTACATGTATGGCAATCCCGAGCCAAGCCTCTTTAAGTGAGGAAGGTGTAGAGACTAGACGGGCAGCACCTAAGGTATCTGCTAAGGTGAAGGGATAGTCCAGACTCCAAACGTCCAATTAGACGGCGGCGAAAGCCGTGGTGGGTATGAAAATCCGTGGGGCGAAAGCCCGTGGGGGTTCAAGTCCCCCCGCCCGCACCATAAATTTAGCGAAGGACAGGCTGAAATTTACTTGATAATGCAAATAAACTGAAATTGGAAAAATTTAGGATAGGCTTTGGTCATATCTTGATAAATTAATGGGAAGTCAGGTTTTTATACCAAAATCATTTAAAGTTCTGTGATATTTATAGGCGGAAATTGTAATTTCTAAATCCTGAAATCTTGGTCAAAAATTAGTTTAATGCAAAAATTTTCAAAAATTTGAATTTAATGTGGGAAGACATTAACTTGCAAAATTATCGATATGTTCGAGAAATCCATGCGTTTACATTTTATTGACTTTAGATATTTTCTTTGGTGATTACGGTTCCTTTTGGTTACTTACTGTGGTAACGTGATATGACAAAATATGAAAATGAAATAATTTTTAAACGTAATACGGAATTCAGGGGATTATGGGTGCGGGTTTTTATTTAAGATGAAGAGTTTAACTTAACTTTAAATTCAACAGATGATTTAGATTCAAACCGCGTTATGCCAAGTACCGAAAACATAATGATAATCCATAATAAGCAACATTGGATTTTATTTAAGGAAGAACCGACTGGTACATCTGATGTCTATGTTTCAATAAGTTAGGATCCTAGTAATCCAGATAATTATATTATGGGAGATTGACGGGTTTTTATGAAGGCGGTCAATTACTTGATTTCATGATAATCTAAATGAGGTACTTGCAAAACTCTACATTTAAGCGAATTTTTCCCGCTTTCGGGCATTTT
>JAPORV010000284.1 GCA_026710055.1 Aestuariivita sp. | reverse complement strand
CAATTCCATTGCTGTGCGCTGTTTCAACGTGCACGAAAGCATCAAAAGCGCACTCTTTATTGATGGGAGGCGATGCGCAGCCTCTTCCGACAGGATCGGGTCGACAATGGGCGGGATGATGCTCATGCCTGATCAGGGAACCTGATGAAACCTGAGTTAACGTCACAGCTTTCAGGTGGTCCCTGACGCCCACCCCGTGCTCACACTCGCCTTTCCATCCTTCAGTGTCATTTTTTCATCGGGTTTTTCAATCCGAGGGTTGTCATGCCTGCTGGGTAGGTGGATATTTTGTTGATGCAAAAATCACCCGCACGGCATCATGAAAAAAAGTTAGCGGGAATGACTGATTGAATTCCCTTGACTGATGTTTTGATTTGTCATACTTTTTATTATTTTGAGGCGTGGTAGCTCAGTAGGTGAGAGCGCCGGATTCATAACCCGGAGGTCGGCGGTTCAAGTCCGCCCCACGCTACCAATGATTCTATGGAAAATCGCATGAGGCAGCCTTGTTGATTGTGTTGTTATTATCCTGTTCATGTAAGTATATGGCGAATTATTTATAGGCTGTTTGATGTCTCTATGACAGTTAATTTGAGTTTTCTCTAAATTTTGAGATTGATGAGAGAGTAGTCGCAATGGGGCAGCAGAGTTTAGACAATTGGATTGGTCGCGAAATAATGAACGATGGAGAAATTTCAGAGTATCAAGCTGCACAAATTCATGTAACAGTGGGAGAAGGTAATCCACCACGCAAAGGTGATGCTATGCCATATTTATGGCATTGGTGCGCATTCCCGACAGTTGCAAGTAATGATCTTCTTGGAGCAGATGGACATGTCCACCAGTCTAAATTGTTACCACCTGTTCCCATGCCGAGACGCATGTGGGCAGGTGGCAGGTTACAGTTTTTTAAGCCAACATATGTCGGTGAAAGCCTTAAACGGAAATCAAAAGTCAGGTCAATTTCTGAAAAAATGGGAAAAGTTGGCCCGTTAGTGATTGTCACTGTTGAACACGATTTATATAGTGAACATGGGTTGGTGATTAAAGAAATGCAAGACATTGTTTATCTGGAAATTCCAGATAGATTTACACCGCCGACCAAACTAGAGGTTCCCAGTAAAACACGTGAATTAATAGACATTCCAGAAACGCTTCTGTTTCGTTACTCCGCAATTACATTCAACGCACATCGCATACACTATGATCTGCCTTACACTCAAGAAATAGAAAAGTATCCTAATTTGATTGTACATGGACCGATGCAGGCAACATTCTTGATGCGTCATGCTGTTCGTGATTTTGGATATTCAGTGGCGAATTTTGAGTTTCGTAGTGTGCATCCGATGTTTGTTGGAAACCCATGTGGTATCACACAACAAGTGAATGAAAACGTTGTATCGCTCTGGGCAGTGCAAGATGATCACCAGTGTATGCAAGCGAAAATCACTTTGAAAGATACATTATGAGCATTTTGGCGGGTATGAGAGTTGTTGAAGGTTCGGCTTTTGTAGCAGTTCCATTAGCTGGAATGACGCTTGCACAAATGGGTGCCGAGGTGATCCGATTTGATCGAATTGGCGGTGGGCTTGATGCACAAAGATGGCCGGTGGCTCCCAATAAGCGTAGTTTATTTTGGTCGGGGCTTAACAAGGGTAAGAAGTCATTTGCAGTCGATATGAAATCGACAGAAGGGCGTGAATTAATTTCGCAAATCATCACAGCAGATGGAGTAGATGCTGGTTTATTCTTGACGAATCTTCCAGTCAACGGTTGGACGGATTACGCAACCCTGAAGATATTGCGCGATGATCTGATCATGGTTACACTCCTTGGTGATCGTCATGGTCGCCCTCAAGTTGATTATACGGTGAATCCGTCTGTAGGTATTCCATACATGACAGGTTCGCCGGAAATGAGCGATCCAGTTGCTCATGCATTGCCAGCGTGGGATGTGATTGCTGGAAATATATGTGTATCTACATTATTAGCTGCGGAAAGAAATCGTTTACGCGGGTTTGGCGGTCAACATGTTGTCTTGACTTTAAAGGATGTTGCAGCTGCCACTGTTGGTCATTTGGGTATGATTGCTGACGTCACTTTAAATCAATCTGATAGACAGAAATATGGAAATTCATTATATGGTGCCTATGGGCAGGACTTTGTTTGCGCAGACGGACGTCGTGTTATTGTTATCGGTCTGACCTTACGTCAATGGCAAGGATTGATTTCAGTTACTGGATTGCAAAAAAGTATTACTGAGCTTGAGAAGTCGATTTCGGTATCATTGGATCACGAGAGTAATCGCTGGCGATATAGAGAAGAAATTACAGCATTACTCAAACCGTGGTTTGCCGTACGAAAGGTTGAAGATTTTGAAACGGAGTTTAATGCGAAAGGGTTAACGTGGTCTGAATTCAAAACGCTAAAAGAGGCAATGGCTGAGGATTCTGATTTAAGTGTTGAGAATCCTTTATTTGAGAATGTATTGCATCCTGATATTGGCGAATATTTGACTCCAAGATTTCCTGCTACTTTTAGTCGATCATCGTCGGTTGAACCAACTGCCGCACCTGAGTTGGGTGCGCATACTGAAGAGATTTTGTCTGATATTGTTGGCCTTAGTGATCGTACTATTGGGGCGTTATTGGACAGAGGTATCGTAGCGTCATCAAAATATACCAAATCGCTGTAGCGCCATGATTGAGGGACTTACGCAAGGTCAACAACTGAATCTCTGAACTTTTAGGTACACGTTGTTAAAGTGGGTTTAAGCGTTTTTCATTTTCTATGACGTTAATGTATCCTGTTGGTAATTATCCGGATAACCCAGAAACCATCATACATCACCGGGGGTTTTGCCCCGAAGCATGAAATTATTTTCAATTGTTGTCTTGTTATGTATATGAGTAAATGTGGTCTTGTATTCTAGTATACCAACATTATTGAATTGATGCTAGAAGCCGGTAAATTGTTATCTTATTTGTAGTGAATGATATAGAGTCGTCTCACTGATAACAATACCACATCCCGATTGGTTTGAGCAGGGCCGTTTCTGAGGTCGCAA
>JAPORV010000132.1 GCA_026710055.1 Aestuariivita sp. | reverse complement strand
CCATGTCGTCGGCATCGCCCGCAACGCGGCGCTGGCCGCGAAGGCGCGGCCGCTAACGGAGCTGGGGCACGGGGCGGGTGGCGGCAAACTACAAATATTTTTTTAACAATTTGGCAATTTTTACGGTTTTGTACTATATACTTAAAAGCTTGGCTAAGCCGAGCAAGTGATCAAATTCATATACGCTCGGGGAGGGTTTAAACGATGGGCTTAAGTAAAGCATCTGACCTTTTTGAGGTTGCGGCTTCTAGCCTTGGAGATATTGCCATGCTTAATAATGGCGCGGCAGGATTTGTTATTCCAGAGTATCAGCGGCCGTATGACTGGTCGGGTGAGCATATTGAACGGCTATACTTCGATACATTGAATGGGCTAAAAAGGTTTTCTGAAACCAAAAAGGCGGATGAATCAAGTTCATTTACATTTTTAGGAACAATTATATTGATTAAGGACAACTCTAAAGAGTCTGACTTTACTGGGGAGTCTTTAGAGGTCGTGGATGGCCAGCAAAGATTGACTACTCTAGCAATATTTGCTAGTGCCATTTGTGAGTCAATACGTATAGAGAGAAAGAAGCTAGATTTTAATCTAATTGAAAGCAATGTATCGAAATGGTTGAAAGACGAAGCAGAGTATAGACTGCTTGAATTGTATGGTTTTGTTGTTGGATCTCAGTTGGTGCGACCAAATGAAAGTTTCCCATTCCCAAGAATCATCAGGAAAGGTGATTTTAGAGGTAGGACTCCGGGAACTTCTGAATACAAATCTCCTGTAGGGAAGTTGCTATATAAGTTCCCAGACTATTTTAATGGCGACGATGCTAATTGGGCGCTACCAGAATTGGGAAGTAGTACGGCGGGCCACAAGCTAAAAGACAATTTCGAGAATATTAGAAACTTGATTAGTAAAATTAATAGCATAGAATTTTACGAAGATACAGAATGCAATATGCTTGATATTCAAGATATAAAGAGATCGAGTTGCAAGGGTTTGCTCGAGAGGCTTGCCATTCTCGGAGAAGAGTCTGAGAAAAACAAGGCGCTAGATTACGTTTTGAATAACCCTGAACTCCATAACTATGTCAGACTATTGACATTTGCTGCGTACTTTTACAACTACATTATCTTGACGAGAGTTTCTGTTGAAGAAGAATCTGCGGCATTTGATATATTCGATGCGCTAAACACCACCGGAGAGCCTTTGACAGCTTTGGAAACCCTAAAGCCAATTGTTGTGAAGCATGAAAATGAATCAAAACCTAGCTTGAGCTATTCGGGCTCAGAATCGGAGGAGTCTTTTCGAATAATCAGCGAATGTTTAGATGAGAGATTTCCTGACACCTCTCGCAAACAACAAGAAACCAAAGAAATAGTTATCACTTTCGCATTGTATTTGCTAGGCGATAAACTATCAAAGGATCTTGCAGCGCAAAGGCGATTCTTGCGATCCAACTATCAGAAGGCCAAAGTATCAGGTATAAAAAACGCTAGATTCTATTTGGAATCATTATCCAAGATCGCGAAATTTCGAAGATACTACTGGGATTATAGCGGGATTCGAAGTTTAAATAAGTTTCATGGAAATCATATACTTGAGGAAATACAGTTTTTTGCTTTGTTCTTACTTGACATGAAGACGAGCTTGGCTCTGCCAATCTTGGCTCGATACTGGAACATGAATCGACCGAGTAGTGGTGAGGGCGATTTTCTAGAAGCCCTCAAAGCAGTAGTGGCTTTTCTGGTATTGCGTCGGGCTGCGACGGGAAGCACGGCAACCATTGATAGTGATTTCAGGTCGGTCATGGAAGAAACCAAGGGCGGCAAACCTAAGCTCGGGCTGTGTGCGGGACTAGAGCAGAATAATCAGGTGTTACCCGTCGGAGAACTTAAAAAGGGTTTTATAGCTTTTCTTCTTAAAAAACTTGGCACATTAAACCAAGAAAGATGGATTGATCTAGTCGTGGAAAATCCGCTATACGACCAATCGAAGCCTCTTACAAGATTTATGCTGCTGGCCTCGGCTCACCAGTCATTGTCTGCGCTAAATGGAACCGGTACTTGGATTAGAGAGTCGGTTCGTGAAAGCCATGAACGAATATTCTTGTGCAAAAATAGATGGAGAGATCCGGATTATGGGACTGTAGAGCATATAGCACCGAGGACTATAACTTTGGGAGAATGGAATGAAGATCTGGATTCAGAAAAATTGCGCAGTACACTAGGAAATTTGGTCCTGTTGCCAGGGAAAGAAAACCTCATTGCAAGTAATCATAGTTGGAACATGAAGAAGCTGCTTTACAAGGCGTTTACGTCTTCTACTGAAGATGAGCTAGCGAATGTGATTGAGCTATCTAAGAGCTCTGGGCATACGTTGGGAGACAAAACTATTCGAGCGCTTAATGAGGGCAAGAGATTGCCAATCTTAGAACCACTAAAAGATGTTGAAGAGTGGTCCGCGCGCATAGTCGAAAAACGAAGCAGGAACATTGCAAAGCTGACTTGGGAGATAGTGCGGCCTTGGTTGGATGACACTTAATCGCGGCAATCCGGTTGTGCTAATTTTGCTAACATCTGTATTGCTGATGCCGATAAATCGAAAGATTGGAGAGCGTTAGAGGATAGGAGCATGCAGTTTTCACAATCATCGGTCGCCTTTGGTCGTCATGAAAGCTTTCATGTTCGATTCTGCTGGCTGTCAAAAGGGTACAGGAGGCTGCGGCGTGACCCTGGTCTGGTAATAGATGTAGACCGAGGGACTGTGGCGCTAGGTGTCGGCAAGAATATGGTCGTCTCGATCCGTTACTGGCTTCGGGCGGCGCGGATGATCTCGGAGACTGGCAGCGAGGCAACGGAGCTGGGCCGGTTTCTGCTTGATCCGCAGCGTGGTGAGGACCCGTTCCTGGAGGACGAGGGCACCTTGTGGCTGCTTCATTGGTTGATTGCTTCCAATTCCGCGGCCGCCACCACAATTGCTTGGTTTTTCAATAAGTTCCACAAGCCGCATTTCAACCAGCAGGAGCTGCGGGCGGCGCTTGGGGCGTATTTGAAAAGTTCCGTGGTGGCCCACCGGAGGCC
>JAPORV010000379.1 GCA_026710055.1 Aestuariivita sp. | reverse complement strand
CGGATAGAGGAACGGACGAAAGCGCCGGACGACACGGTTCCCGTTCCCACAATACGCGGGACGATCCCGCTCTCATCGGCTCATGACGGCGATCCCGTGCGGAAACGCCACAGCACCGCCTCCAGAAAGAGGCGGTTGTCCGCCGTCCGTCCCGGATCGGTTGCCTTTCCCGATAGAAGCGGTTCCATCCGCTCCCCCATCGCATCCGTCAAGACGGTTCGATCCGTATTCATGATTCGGCTCTCTCAATACTGTCCGTCGCCTCTTTTCCGGGCAACTCTGAGAGTGAATGTAACAGACATCCAGAAACGTTCAAGAGTAGATGTCAACGGACCCTAGTTTTTAGCTATTCAGAATTCAGTCATAAACCTGAACGCCCATTCTTTCTCCTATTCTCGTATATTTCGAGATAATCTGGCGCAAGTCTGGGTCTAGCAATCGTTGTTGAGCATCTCTTGCCGCTTGTATAGCGTTCTCGAAAACTTTAGACTTTTTTGTATATCGGAACTCTTCTGTGCCAGTTTCAAGATAAACTCGGTACATGTTTTTGTCGTCTGGGAAGTCTTTCAGGCATTTCAGCGCCATCGCCGACGCTTCACTTATAAGACTTGCTCGGTCTTCGTTCTGAATTTCCTCGGTGTGTTTTGCTATACCAAGTTTCAAACGTATCTTGTAACGTAAGACTGGACCGTCAATTCTAAAATCTTTCTCAAATATTTTGATCTCTGTCGCGGCAATATCGAATTGGTGTAATTCAATTAAATTGTGAATTAGCCTATGTCTAGGAACGCGAAGTCTTGGTACAATAGATATCATGTGCCGAAGCAATATGTTTTGTTTTTGTTCATTAGTAATCCGAGTTATGCCGAATTCAAGATCGCACAGATCAATGACGGACTGAACTTCAATCAGATAGCTTGGGTTAATAGTTTTTAATACCCTTTCGAACAGTTCGTAAAGTTTCTCTTGATTTGAGTATTTGTATTTCAATAAAGTATCTGCGATAAGTTGATGTCTTACGCACCACCTATATATCCCATGTTTTTCGCTCACTGTATATTCTTCGATAATACCACTTAGGTCGTCTATAATTCTAGAAACGTTGTTTGCCTCTAGTCCGGTCAGGCGGCGCACAAGTTCGCGATGCACTCGCGTACCAATAGCCTGCATTCCAGCGACGACACGATAAATTTCCTGCAATTCTATTTCTAAAGAAGCAAACTCTTTCAAAATGATTTTGTCGATGCCCTGAAAACCGAAAATATTTTTCATGCAGACAAACATGTCCGCGTGACAGTGTTCCTTAAGACGCTCCAGACGCTGTTGACGACTAAATCCAAGAAATCTGTTTTCTACAAGTTCTCGAATTTCTCTACTTGAATCAAGTAAGTCGAGCAAATGATTTATCTCCGCCAATGAAAGATTGGATAATTTGTATTCTTGTCGGTTCTTAAAAAGTTCTGGGCTTTTTAGCCTTGGATTCCAGTGCGGCGGCGAAGATGCAATTATAATGCGTAAAGCCCAAATATTCTGAGCCGCTAACGTTTCAATTAGCTGATTGATTTTATGTAGAAACTGATGAGCGTCGTCAACAAAAAGCACCCCTAGTTTCTTCCGTCTAATTAATTCATCGTTGATTTCAATCCATTTTAATGGCTCAAAAGAAAAATCTGTTTTATGCTCCCAACATTCAATCCCTCGCGCCGACAGGCGAGAAAGCGCTATTCGAACGGCGGTAGTTTTCCCAACTCCAGCTACTCCTAGTACAACAGAAATCGGTAGCCGTTCTGGATCTATATGCTGGGCTTCGAGTTCATCTGAGACTTCACGATCAAATGCCCAGCCATGTTTTATGTCCGCAAAAGATGCCGCTCGACCGCTGAACATTTGTTCAAGATACTCTGTCTGATTAGTAAGTTCCGTCTGGACCGTTAAAGTGGCTGGTTCAAGAAGAGGTGCCGCGCTAAGAACATCCGCCGTAACGGATATAACAGATTGCTCTGTCGGGGCCGATTTCCGCAATTCGAGGAATAAATCATCTATGCTGCCAAAACATACCGTTAACCCTCTAGCCTGAGCTATCATAGCCAGATTCTCATCTTTTTCAAAGATAAAAAGGAAAATTCTCCCCGGTGCGCCAGAAGTGCTCTTTATCTTTTGAGCCTCGTCAACTAATGATTTTAAGTCTTGATCGGTAAGAGACTGCCCCACAATCAAAACAGATTTTGTAAAGAGCATATCTTTCAGACGACCGTACAATGCCTCTCGGTAAGCCGTAACCTGATCGTAATCCGAGCTGGTTAGGATAAGCCGAGAGTTTGATCCTTCACAAATATCTTTTTCAACTGTTCCATGAAGTTTAAATAACTCCTGTTCTTCAGTAATTCCTGCTCCATGAAAATCGTAATTTGATGAAATAACTCGCAAGGATTTCTTATGTTTCTTGAACGCTTTTTCAACCAGATTATCGTAATTAGTCGTGAAAACTCCTGACCAAGAGAACAATGGCAAGGATAATATCCCACCTGTAGGTTGTAGACGAGAGATACGGTTTCTTACGGATTTAACGAGTTGATGACGATCTGTTTTAACTTCTATGATCGTTGCAAGATCGGAGAGGTTGAAATTCTCATAGTTTTCTATTTGAAATTCCTGCCCAAGTTGATTGCGAAGCGTTTCGCTGGTAGGGGCACCTGAAGGGACGGAAGCTCCAGCTCCTAACAGAAGTACTGTAGTTTCCGGTCGTATTTGACGGGCCAAGATTTTAATATCGATTGACATTAGCGGTATACCTACGTGTAAAGTTGACACTTTGCCTATAGATACGCAGTAGGAGCGTCAATTATCTAGTATACCAACATCATTGAATTGATGTTTAAAGCCGCAGACATGTTGTTTTGATGTATCCTGATATGATAGAGTAGCCTGACACACCAACAAAAAAATCCCATGGGTTTGAGCAGGGTTGTTTTCTGAGTTTGGGGTCCCCAACTTCAGGCGTGGGATAGAACGTGTGAGGCAAAAATCATGAATCCGAACGGTCGGAAGTTTTACCATGTGACCCTGGACCCGGAGGAGCGA
>JAPORV010000343.1:24913-25032 GCA_026710055.1 Aestuariivita sp. | reverse complement strand
GAAACAAAAGTCAGTCAAAAAGAAAAAGAAGACAAAGCGCGGGCGCCCGCGCAAAGGGGAGGAGCGCCCCGCAGAGCCCACACGGTTGGCGTTGCAGGGGAGCGGCACCTTATCTCTGA
>JAPORV010000343.1:0-24903 GCA_026710055.1 Aestuariivita sp. | reverse complement strand
AAGCGCGGGCGCCCGCGCAAAGGGGAGGAACGCCCCGCAGAGCCCACACGGTTGTCCTGACAAGGGGCGGCACCTTATGTCTTGAAGAGAGGATGAATGATCTTCCCACCGCCTGTGATACAGGCGCAAAACGCAACGCCAAAGGTCATCCTATGAGTTGGCATAGCCCTCAACTCCCTATTTAGTGTCTGTTAAAAAACCCTAAATTCGCTAGTAAAATGTTGAAAAAATATACTTTTCTGATTCGTTTGTTCTAACGCAGATTGTCGATATTTGATACAATTTCTTAATATTTTACAAGATTTCCATTGAATCAGTCAATCTTCGCTAAATTTAAGAAAGGGCATCCACATATTTCAGTTAAATCAACACGTTGAAAAATATACTTTTATGCATGGTAAGCTCTTGAAATTTGAAAAAATAGGGGTTTTTTAACAGACACTATTGATGCGGCAGATGGGGACATTCCGGTGAGCTGTCTGTTGTCTTCTGCATCCCTGCATGACAGTCAAGCGGCTCTTCCTTGAGCTCGGATGAGTGCAGAGCGTGTTTCTGATTGTGATGAACTGATGGAGGCCACCTATGATGGTGCGAAGAGTCATCAGGTGGCGATCATTTATCCAAACCCACGCCGGAATGCGGCCCTGAGAGAGCATCTGCGTCTTGAGGCCCTTGCTTGACGGTCAGCGGGTCATATTGACCCATCAAAAGAGCGGTTCAAGCAACGCTCTAGTATTGAGCGGGTGAACGCGGCGTTAAAGGATAGCGATGGGGGTCGTCATCTCCGGATTCGGGGTGCGGCGAAAGTCGTGTGTCATTTGTTGTTCGGTATCTTCGCTCTGACTGTTGATCAGTGGCAGAGACTGCGCACCTGACAGCACCGTTCATTCTGTCTTTGGCGTCGAGGCACATACCGTCGACGGGTTCCACTTGCACGGATGTTCGCATGATATCCACTATGGTGATGATTTGAGATGATTTTTTTTATCGAATAAATCGGCTCCTGAGGGCTTGTATTCATCAAGAGATTGCCTTGATCTTATCTCACCCCTCCTTTTTCCGCCATCACATCCAAATTTTCCACCGACTTTTGCAAGTAGCTCTGTTGAGTTAAGAATATCTGACACTTTTTTGAAAAAGGGAACTACGAAAATAACTTAATAGCATGCAACATAATGCGTTTAGATTAGAATCTATCAACGGCATAATGTATGCACGTCAAATTATCTTTGTAATCCTCTTTTTAAAGACATCGAAACCTAAATAAAGTGCCCTTTTTTAATGCCCAGAGAAATTAAAATTATAATACTAAAGACAAAACCAAGCTCCAAATACTCTTCAACAAGCGTGATAAAATGATACGATTCTCGGGATAGAGTTGTTCCAAAGGCCGCTAACTTTCTTTCTGCTCCATCAATTGATTTTGCTATAACAACCATAAACAATGCAGCGAGCGTTAGCCAGCCCCAAGTCATGCCGCTTCGAATGGCTTGTGTAAAAGCGCTCCAATGTCTCTTTATCAACAATATAATTATCAAAAGCAATAAAGCAATTATGCCTAATCCAATGATTTTTTCAGGGAAAGGAGTATCTCCAAAATATTGCCGTGACTTCAATACCCCCTCAGAAAAGAATCGTTTGTCAAAGTCGAGTTCCCTCGCGCAAAGCAATAGAAATAATGCAGATAAAAGTAACCGAGATTGAGATGGTTGAATATGACGAGCAAAAACGACAATAACTGCGGCATAAAGCCACAATATAGCAGATGCAAGTTCAATAGCTCGATCTTCATCAGTTAGTATACTGATACCGACAATACGTTGTATATCAAATGAAGTAAATTGATCCAAAAAAATAGAAAAAAGCGCTATAATCATCGCTAATATGATCGAGACACGCGAAAAATCAGACATTGGGGAAAACTACCAACTATATTTCTTGACTGTGATGTTCTATGAACATCAATAAAAATTTTGTCGGAGTGACATATCAAAAGAAACTAGTAAGTGTAAGTGAAAATCATAAGCATTTACTTACAACTTATAATTTCAGCCGCAAAATCTTCAAAGAAACCAATGCTTCTAAATTTCCACAGATTGTTCATTTATCACAAAATTTTCAATATTTCAAAAATATTTTTATATGATCGTTTGCAAATTTACAGAGTTACAAATTTAATAGCCCTCCAAGTTTTATTTCGGAATTCGCTAATTGTCTAAGCATATAGCATGTGATTATTGTTCTAGACTCTGATGCCTGCGAATACAAAAAACTCGGATATTTTTCAAAAATCCTCTAAGTCAGGCTAAGCTTTCACTCATATTTCGACCTGCATGATGTTTAAAAGCTTAAATTCGTCTTTTTTATCGTGCTTCAAGCTATATCGTTACCACTATCAGTCTACCACGGTTGCGATCAACCTAAAGCGAAAATTGTTGCAAGAAATTCGCACCTGCCCAAAGAGCATACCTTGTTTCAGCAAATATTAAAGGAATGATTGGCCCGGCTTTCTCGTAAACTTTCACTGCCTCCACATTGCTAAATTGCCTCATGTCAACAAATGGTTACCATCAGCCAGTGAAACTATAATCTTACAGCATTATAATCATTCTTGCTAACTCGGATAAACAGTAAAGGGAGTCATTCCAACACTAAGTCTTTGAAAAAGATAAAAATTATTTCAAAAATAACGAGAAAGTCATAATCTTGGTGCGAAACTTTATAAAAAATAATTTTTCAAGTCCTGTCAACTGATATGAGAATAAACAAGGCCAATAAAATATTCTAACGGGTATTACTCACAGCAGTATAATACCTCCAATCTGCCGGAGAAGTGTGAAAGATATTTGAAAGTAAATGACGATTACCTACACCGATAATCAACATAATATGATAATCGCCATAAAGTGATGACGCAAACCTTGTGCCTAGGTGTGGTTAGATTCAAAACAGGTCTACCTACTCCTCTTGTCAGTAAATCATCTTCGAAAAGATCGCTCGCACAATTGTAAATTTCAACCTCGGTTGAATAAAGAGCGTATTGGCGTTGGGTTAAACTGAAAATATCCTACACACTCTGCTGACTAAAACAAATTATTGTCAGGTAATTCATTGAGAAATCTCCGAATAGCAGACACAATAGTATTAGCATCTTCTTCATGCGCAAGATGTCCGAGTTCGGGAACGCTAACAAATTCAGCATGCGGCATTTTACTTGCCGCTAACCGTGCAACCGATGGCGAAACAGTCCCGTCTTTCTCTCCTACAATTAAAAAGATTTTTGCCGTAAATTCTGGCCACATAAGTTGCAAGCCATCAACTGGCCATTGCGACATCATCAAAAGTGCACCATTTACGTGACTCGGGTCAGCGAGCAATCGACGGTAATAATCCAAACCTACAGAATCAAACTTGGAACCCGTACTCTCAAGTAGCATGCGGATGCGTTTTGGGTTGTTGCTGATACGAGAGAAAAAATAAGAAACTCCAGGAGTCAATGACAATAGTTTTGCAGTGATGGGAAACAATAACCCCGCAATACCACGAAAGTTATCAAGTGCAGGATTAATACCAATGACCGCAGGAACAGAGTGTTGAAGCTGCGAAACTCGTAGGCCTAAAACCGCGCCAGCGGAATGCCCAATAATGGCCTTTGGCTTCCAATGTTCCTGTTCGGCTAGTGAAATAACATCTGCCGCCATTGCATCAAGACCGCAACGATTTCTTGTCCCAAGTTGAGTGTAACCCTGACCCGGCAAGTCAACAGTTACAATATGATAGTTTTTTTCAAGGAGCGGCACCAAGTGCCGAAACGAATGTGAGGAGCTTCCAGCACCATGTAGTAGCAGAAGCGTTGGCCCATCGCCAGTTTCTTGAACATGCCAGCGATGCGGAGAACAATACACTTGTCTGGAGAATGATCTCATTGGCCAATCAGAAGGAGGAGGCCAACGCATTGGTTCAGGCAGACTCAAGGGCCTGAGAAACAGTCGAATTAAGTCGATGAGCATCCGCTCGAGGTAGCGTGATGTATGGTGCATCAATTATTGCTGCCAAAGATTCCAAGCTAGGTTGCGGTCTATTTGATGTGTCAATCATGAGTCCAGGAATATTTTGCAACTTCAGAACTGAAGCTTGCTTCTTACTATCGGAGGTAGCACGCAATCGATCCACCTCACCATCAAGAGCAATATTTGCACGCCCGTCAGTCATAACAATAATTGTCGGCGTCAATCCCTTGCTCCTTGACAATATCGCAAGCGCACTTGCCTGTTTTAATCCCGATGCTAACGGGGTTCCACCTCCGCCGGGTAATGCTGCTAAGCGACGTCGCGTTTGTACCAGACTACGCGTTGGTGGCAAAAGAGTTTCTGCTTTAGTCCCACGAAACACAATTAAAGCAACATGATCTCGCCTTGAATAAGCTTCTGCAAGAAGAAGTTCCACAGCACCCTTGATTTCGTTAAGTCGTGACACGGCAGATGACCCAGATGCATCGACAGTAAAAATTAATAGTCGATCAGATTTTTCCTGAAAACGTTTCAGCCGCAAATCACTTTTTCGAATAATGAAATGTGATAAATCAGGGCTGGAATAACGTCGAAGTGGTTGCCATGGAATCGCAGCACGCATCGTGGCAAAAAGATCAATACGACTACGATGATCTAACCGACCAGGGCACGGCGGCAACGGTCTTCCCCGCCTATTCCCCTTTTTTCTTTCCCCCGTCCCCGAACCTAAAAAACTTTTCTGATGCGAATGATTCTTTATTTGATCTAAAAGATTAGGCGGTAGGAATGCTTTAACAGCATTAATCAGAATTTCGTTCAGATCAAAATCTTGTGCGTCACTCGCTTCGTTCTTCTCAGCAGAAGAGTCGTGAGGTAACTCAGGTTCTTCCTGCGCATCACTATTAGGTATTTTCGTTACCCGACTTGAATAAACCAACTCCGCTGCTATCAAAATATCCTCTTGCATAATATTTTTTCGACCCTTGACCATTGCATGCGCTCTAGCACAGCAAAGCGCGAGCAATGGCGCCCGCAAACTATCAATACCAAAATCGACTGCCAGGTTAGTAAGTTGAAAAATCTGCTCGTTACAATCCAATCCAATATTTGCTTGTGTCAATACACCATTCGAATCTATTATTTTGCTTTTATTCACGTCAGGAGTCTCAGTTTCAGTGATATCATGTATTGCCAAACCGCTAAGATCAACAAAGAAGGCAAGTCGATCTGCAAGAGAACTTGGAACCTTCTCATTCTCTGACGCACTTTCATCAACCAAGATCAATTTGGCAGATGGTTTGATATCAAGATATTGTGAAAGTCTAACCGCTAAACTCACTTCAGTTCGTTCAGCCATTGCAAGAATCAAAGTTTGTGAATCATCAAGCAATCCGCGCAAACGAACGATTTTCCCGGTAGACAAGGTTTGACTAATGTCAACATCTCCAAAAAGTTGACCATCAGAAATAGTTGGGTGAAACCGCCGGCACGGACCAAGCTGTGATTCAATAGAGGCCAAAAAAGCATCTCTAATCGGTCCAGGACGAGCATGTACAATCATACCGCGCAATGACGCATCTTGTGTCAAACAAGCAAGAGCTAACTGTGCGTGTCGCCAAAGATTGCTTGCGTTACTCAATTCAACACACTCTCAACAGTTCGCATTACCCTTGCGCTTGAGCCAGATTCATCCAAAGGATCACGTCTTAACCTATGAGATAACGCTATCGGGGCAACATCTCGAAGATGTTTTCGTGAAACTCGGGAATTACCACGATACGCCGCAAGCGCACGTGCCGAACGCAAAAGCGTTAGTTCACCGCGCAATCCATCAGAACCAAGTGCAATACATAACTTCGCACAATCATGTAGAATATTTTTTGAAACTTTTGTGTTGAATTCCCGTGCTTTGAGGATTTTTGTACGTGTTTGTTTTTCTTCATCAACCCACGTGTGTAAAAAATTGATAGGATCTTTTTCAAAAGCATCTCTTCGATGAATAATCGTCACTCTTTCAGAAATATCACCAGGAGACTTAACTTCAACCGACAAACCAAATCTATCCAAAAGTTGCGGACGAAGTTCACCCTCCTCAGGATTCCCAGAACCAACAAGAACAAAACGAGCCGAATGTCGAATTGATAAACCTTCGCGCTCAACAACATTTTCGCCGGACTGTGCAACATCCAACAAAAGATCAACAATGTGGTCCTCAAGAAGGTTTACTTCATCAATATACAAATAGCCGCGATTAGCCTTGGCAAGAAGGCCAGGTTCAAAAGCTTTTTCGCCGCGCGTCAAAGCACGCTCAATATCTAACGCGCCAACAACACGATCTTCGGTAGCACCAAGAGGTAAGTCAATGACCGGAGTTGGGCACTCTACAATCTTTGGGTTGTCAATCTCTGCCCAATCCGGGCAGTCTTGTGGGTGTTCAGAATTAACCGGACAACCCTTGACCTGACGAATATGCGGTAATAGCGCAGCGAGCGCTCGCACTGCTGTGGATTTACCGGTTCCACGATCCCCAAAAACCAAAACCCCACCAATGCTCGGGTCTATCGCCGTCAATATCATTGCTAACTTCATAGACGATTGGCCCACAATTGCAGAAAAAGGAAAAACATGACTCATACTGCTGAAATCCAATTTCTAAGTGGACTTTGACCGCCCCATGTACCTAAGTCTCCCGTAACGACAAAACGGGTATACAATTCTTCGCGAAACCAATTGCCCTGTCTCACTGCATTGATAGCATGTTGATGCGGTCCATTAGCGTCACGAGCAAACTTAGTCATTGATTTTGCGTCCGGCCAGATTGAGAATGTTACTTGATGCAATAATGGAACTTCACCAATCCCAATTTTAAATATCACATTAGCGTCTGAACCAATCATTTTAGAAATATCTGGTACACGAGACCAAAATTTTAATGCAACCCTCGGCTTAATTGTTGCGCGCGTTAACACAGCAAGTGGACCCGGATTTTGCGATTTTTTAACAATAAATGGCAACTGGCCAGACCATTGTCCACGTGTTGACGTAGGAGAAAGAAACACTGTCCAATCCTCTATCGCTTTTTTTCGATAAAGACGCCATAATTTGCTTGTCATAATTTGTTGATGTGCAATCACGTCACTTTCCCAAGTGGTAAGGATCGCATAAACAGCCGTATTGGGAATAGGCGTAAATCCTTCACCTGTGCCAGAACCACAAAGTTTCCAAAATTTAATTCCTGGCACCCGACGAATCATTGGACGAGCAGCTCCCATCATAACGAGTGCCCACAATCGTTCAATTGGCTTTGAAAACCTAAAAAAACTGAGAGAAACAGCCTGCATTTACGCCTTAATTGATAAATTTGTTAATTTGTAAAGTTAGATTTACAGGTTTTTGCTTGCATTAGAAGTAAAAAAGGCATTAATGTAAAGTAGAATAGACAATTTTGTATTGGAAAGTCATGGCAAGCCTTGATTGGACAAATTCTAATTTCACGCCAACGTTATCAGAATCAAAGACAACGTCACAACCTAGCGCAATTGTAATTGGCGCAGGTTTGGGTGGCCTAGCAGCAGCGATGCGCCTTGGTGCTAAAGGGTACCGCGTTACAGTATTCGATAAGTTAGACGTTCCAGGTGGTCGTGGATCAGCAATCTGGCAAGACGGGCATCGCTTCGATTTAGGCCCAACGATTGTCACCGTGCCACAAGTCTTAAGAGATTTATGGACAGCATGTGGTCGAGACTTTGATGCTGAAGTGGAACTAAAGGCTCTTGACCCATATTACGAAATCCGCTGGATGGATGGTTCCCGCTTTGTAGCACGCAAAGATAAGGATCATATGTTGAAAGAGGTACAAAGGATATCCCCAAACGATACAAAAGGATATCAACAATTTTTGCGTGATGGAGAAGTGCGTTATCTTTTTGGCTTCGAGAATGTCGGTCGCCGTTCAATGCACAAACTATGGGATTTAATTAAGATACTACCAACTTTTGCGTGGCTACGCGCCGATCAATCAGTCTACACGCTTGCCGCAAAGCGCGTGAAAGATGAACGTTTGCGTATGGCATTGTCCTTCCATCCATTGTTCATTGGTGGTGATCCATTTAGGGTGACCTCAATGTATGCATTAGTAAACCATCTAGAAACACAGTTTGGTGTCTATTATGCAATGGGTGGTGTTGTTAAATTAGCGCAAACGATGGTTGATGTCATTACAAGTCAAGGAGGCATTGTAAAAATGCATTCCGAAGTTGATGAGATCATCGTTGAAAGCAAAAAAGCTGTTGGTGTCAAATTACGTGGCGGTGAACCAAATTACGCGAATGTCATTGTATCCAACGCAGATGTTGGTCATACTTACGAATATCTCTTACGCAATAAAGCCAAGAGACGTTGGACAGGGAAAAAGCTTCGGCGCAAGCGGTGGTCAATGGGTTTGTTCGTATGGTATTTTGGGACAAAAGGCACACGCACATTATGGAACGATGTCGGACATCACACTATTTTAAACGGCAAAAGTTACCGTGAATTGGTGGATGAAATTTTCATAAAAGGGGTACTGTCAGAAGACATGAGCCTATATATTCACCGTCCAAGTATCACCGACCCAACAGTCGCCCCGGACGGTGATGATACCTTTTACGTTCTCAGTCCCGTACCTCATCTAGGACACGCAAATCCTATTGATTGGAAAACGCATGAAGAAGTCTATCGTCAGCGCGTTCAAGACATGCTTGAAGCCAACCTTTTGCCTGACTTATCAAAACACATTTATACATCAACCGTATTTACGCCTAAAACATTCCACGATCGATATCACAGTTATTTTGGATCCGGATTTTCAGTAGAACCTCGAATTTTTCAAAGTGCATGGTTTCGGCCACACAATGTCAGTGAAGAATTCGCCAACCTATACCTCGTTGGTGCGAGCACACATCCAGGAGCTGGTTTACCCGGGGTCATTTCCAGCGCCGAAGTGTTCGCTGACGTCGTACCTGAGCCGGAGTTGGCATACGTATGATTAGAACAGAAGATATGATCGCTTGTCGTGCGGCAATTCGCCACGGATCATTGTCATTTTTTTCAGCCTCTAAACTACTACCTTCAAACGTAAGAGACCCTGCATTGGCACTTTACGCATTTTGCCGTATGGCAGATGATGCTGTAGATTTGCAAGAGGCCAAAGTTGATGCGGTTTTGAGACTGCGAGATCGCTTGGACTATGTATACGCAGGTCGGCCCAATAATACCCCTGCCGACAGAGCTTTTACGACTGTCGTTGAATCATTTCAAATCCCTCGCATTCTACCTGATGCTCTCTTGGAAGGTTTCGCTTGGGACGCTGAAGAACGGCGCTATCAGACACTATCAGATATCCGTGCTTATTCTGCAAGGGTAGCCTCGTCCGTTGGTGCAATGATGACCATACTTATGGGTATTCGAGATCGCCATGCTATGGCACGAGCATGTGATCTAGGAGTGGCAATGCAGTTAACAAATATTGCACGAGATATTGGCGAAGATGCCCGTGAAAATAGATTGTATCTGCCTCTTGACTGGATGGCTGAGGCGGAAATTGATCCCGATGCTTTCATGAGGGAACCGACTGCATCAACCGCTATTCGCATTATTGCACGGCGATTAGTTTCGGAAGCCAATCAACTGTTTTTCCGTTCTGAAGCTGGTATTTCTGCTCTTCCCAGATTAGCACGACCCGGTGTTTTTGCCGCCCGTTACATCTATAACGGCATTGGGTATAATTTGGAAAAAATGAACTATAACAGTGTCAACCATCGCGCTCGCACAACAAAACGGCAAAAAATTACCTGGTTAGGTCAGTCGATACTTCGTGCCGGTATTACGACGATCATGCCTCAATCTGCGGTCGTTTACGCCGCACCGCTCAAAGAGGTGGCGTTTCTTGTAAATGCTGCAGCCTCAGAGGCTGCCCCAACACGAAGCGATTCACTTTTAGCAATTTTGTCTCAATTAGAAGCACGACGACTAGCTAACCAAAGTGCAACTATAGCACCGTCTACAAAATTTGTTCATTAATTCCCATCCACCTAAACCAAAAGATGACAATTAATAAAAATAAACAAAGCGCTCATTTAACAGCAATCAGAATCATACTAATAAAATTGAAGTGGTAAAAAATAAAGCTTAGACAAAAATACTGCACGTTTTTTGCTAAGTTTGCTTCCACTCTCAAAAATTTTTCTTGGATCATTGCTCATTATTATATTGCTTGGTAATAATCGATGTTCTGGCTTTATTTTGTCATTTTTCTTACTGCCTGTTTAGGTGCTGGTGCGACTGGTGGATTATTTCCACCCGATTCTTGGTATCGTCAATTAAACAAACCGACTTGGACACCGCCTGACTGGATATTTCCGATTACATGGTTTGTCCTGTATTTTTGCATGGCAATCGCTGGTGCAAGAGTAGCAGAACTAGAAAACAATGGCTTGGCATTAGCGTTCTGGTCGCTACAAATTGCTCTAAATGGATTATGGACACCGGTATTTTTTGGATTACAAAGAATTCGTTCCGGACTAGTTGTCGTGGGATTTCTATGGTTGGCGGTTTGCAGCACGCTTCTAGCTTTATGGCGTATTGACACTCTAGCAGGTGCGTTATTTGTGCCATATCTTCTATGGGTTACAATTGCATTTGCATTAAACGCCGAAGTTTGGCGTCTAAATCCCAAAGAAGCACAATAAACAGACCCTTTAACACCAAATAATTTAATTGCAGCGTCAAAAAATTTAGGCAAGGTACCAATCCTCCGCGGTTCGATACCTCATTAAAAAGTCTAAATAAGATCTGTAAACATAAACCTTTCTTCTTTCTTTACCCGTTATTTCTTTCACGATACCAAGGCGTTCGAAAATCAATATTTTCCGAATTGCAGTAGGTAATGAAAGATTAATTTCTTCAGTTATCCTTTTTGCCTGTCAAAAAAAGATCATTTTTTCATCAATGTGTGAATTTTCAAGATTAAGTTTGTAGACTAATGATTTGTCTCTATTGTCTTTCTTGTCATTGTCGAAGAGTTCCGCAATGCCACGGCTAGCTTCGCTAACTTGATAAGCTATTTCGATAACATCTGATAGAAAAAATAATCCTATCTTTCCGGTTACCAATTGTTCTCACTGATTGAAGCAGATCATAATATTCATCTCTATTTGTTTAGAGAGAAAGACTGAAGTACAATGTTAGCGAATGCAAAATGCCTTAATCATAAAACGTAATTTCTTTCAATAAGCAACCAAGCCAATCGTCCATTACCGTCAAGAAAGGGATGAATTGTTTCGAATTGAAGATCTACCAAAGCGGCTCTAACGAGAGCTAATAGCTGAATTACATCATCATGTAAAAACTTCTCAAACGAATCTAAGTAATTCATCAAGTAATCGACCGGTAGGCGGTGCAAAGAAGGCATTTCAAGTACGAGTGCCACCTATCCAATTTTGCGAGGCTCTAAATTCACCTAGCTGTTTATTGCCTTCGCAGTTACTAATCATTAAATGGGCTGGGAATTTATTTCTTCGTAATCGAAGTGATGACGGTTACTCTTCCAAACGCTCTAAACCGTAGTTTAGTGTGGCGACATAACAAGACACTTCTGTCACATCGTCAATTGGTGCACTATGGATCTCTCCAATCACAAACGACAAAAGATCAGACAGCAATGATTGCATGCCTTCAATTTAAGATGACAAGACCACTTCCTCACGTATACACACATACAAAAACAGATCTGAATCTGGCAACATCATGCTCATAGCATCTAATACCAATTCAAGTAATTAAATTACCAATGAAATTAACACTCATTTTGTCATTATTTGGGTCGTCTGGAGAGAATTTGCCCGCTGTTATATCAGTAATTTTTCTGATAATTATATTAAGAATCAGCATAAGAATGCCTTATTTTCTGTGGTAATTTAATTACGAGAATTGATATAATCGCCTAAGCACATTATTTGCTTTATTGAGCATTAGGTGTAATTGAACCATATTCAAGAGTAGATCCGGCGGAAGAGGTGGCGGAATCTACGCACGATAGATTTCATCACTAACTCTCGAACTTTGAACAAACTGACCGATACGATGATGTGTTAGCATATTTTTAGTGATAGAATTGAGCTGAACGGTTATTTGAATTAATTTTATTCGTCCTTAAAAAATTAACCCCAAACATGCAACGAGACTCATTTTTCATATTGCACCAAGAGGTCTGAAACAAACCATCCTGCTGAAATTTAGCTTGTTCAAGTCATAATATGAACCAAAGTCACACATACTATTAAAAAACGCCAAAAGCTACATCATTGACTGTATCAGCCACTTTTACATCTGTGATGACACATCAAAATGAACATCTATCACATAGATTTGATTAGGAAATTTCTATAAGAGACTTAAAATCGCACAGAAAGTTATGAACAGACTTTTATTCACGCTAATACGGCAACCCAACATAGTTTTGTGCCATCACAGCTTGCGCGTTTGCATTATCGCGTAACTGAAAAATTTCTGCTTGTTGCATCTTTTGATCAAATTCAGATTGATCTGGAAAACGATGCATTAACTTCGTAAACCACCACGAAAACCGTTCAGCTTTCCATACACGCGATAATGCTCGCTCAGAATATTTCTCAAGATCTCCGCTTTCACCATCCTGATAATATCTAATAAGCCCTTGAAAAAGATAATAAACATCTGACACTGCAGTATTCAAACCCTTTGCACCAGTCGGTGGAACAATATGTGCGGCATCTCCACACAAAAATAGTCGACCCCATTGCATTGGTTCTGTCACTAAAGATCGCAAAGGTGCTATCGACTTCTCAACTGAGGGACCAACAACTAACAGGTCAGCTAGACTTTCTGGAATACGTCTTTTCAATTCATCCCAAAAATTCAAGTCAGTCCAATCTTTAACCTTGTCAGACAAAGAACACTGAATATAGTAACGACTCAAATTTCGGTTTCGCATTGAACATAGCGCAAAACCACGCTCAGAATGCGCATATACCAACTCTTCATTAACTGGTGGCGTTTCAGATAGAATGCCCAGCCATCCAAATGGATAAGTTTTTTCAAATTCGCGCCGTTTTGACTTCGGTATTGTTTGCCGACTAACACCATGGAAACCATCGCACCCCGCCACAAAGTCGCAACGAATACTCTGCAGTTGTCCATTAACATTAAAGTTTACCTTCGGTGAGCCCCTTTCAACGTCTTCAATAATCACATTTTGCGCTTCAAAAATAATCTTGGCACCTGCTGCCTCTCGATCATCGTAAAGATCTCGTGTTAATTCAGTTTGCCCATAAACAACAACTGACGAATTTGTATGTTTTCTAAAATTGATCTGAAAACACTGATTATTAAACGAAAGCAACGTACCATCATGAATAAAGCATTCGCAATCCAACCTACCGGCAACGCCTGCCTGACGCATGAGTTCAACGGTACCTCTTTCTAAAATTCCAGCACGAATCCGTGACAGTACATAGTCTCGGGTTTGCCGTTCCAGAACAACTGTTTCTATTCCTTGTTTATGAAGCAACTGACCCAATAACATTCCCGATGGACCGCCGCCAATAATCACAACTTGTGTTAACAATTTTTTTCCTTTTGTGAATTTTAGCGGCTATTTGTTTTCTTGAAGATCTATGCAGTTGGATTTTTTCAATAGATGTTCAATACGCAAACCTTCTTACTCAACAATCGACAATGAATTGATTTATTCCTAATATTTTATGTTGCGAATTTAGTCGCTTTCGCAACAGAAGTAGTTTTCACATCAATGCAAAATCATGCAATTCTTCTCGTTCAAATGTCACATCATCAATTTCCGTTTATCACATTCTCAGTAGCAAATATAGGCTTATCCGGGATTTTCATTATTTCGGATATTTAACTTCCTTTTTATTTCTTGACATATAAAAGTATGTATATGTCAAAAATAAGTTTTTTAAATAAATCTTACCACAATTTTTCTGACTATTTAAAGTTGCAATGAAACTTATTACACCAAACCAATTCTTTCGCGTATATTCGAGAGATGAAATTGGTCCTGAGGAGGCCATCAGAAGAATTGTATTATCGGTTATAGTCAACTGATTGACTCTCAATGAGTCAGACAAAAATTCCTCTTCCCAGAAGTCGGGGTGGAGAGAAAGGCACCGAAAGAGAAGTGAGAGAAGCGCTTCCCGTTCTAAGAGCAGTGTTATTGTCAAAGAAAATTTATGTTGAATAGATACATTACCGTTGTCTTATCAGATGCTGGCCCCTTAATCTCGTTGGCACGCGCAGGTCGTTTAGATCTTCTTGAGAGATTTAACGCCCAGATTTTAATCACCCATACTGTAAAACTCGAAGTTCTCGAAGGACGCTTGCGAAGTGACGATCAAGAAAGACTTCGAGAATGGATAAAATCTGACAGAAATCGACTTCGTGTCGTAAAAACCTCTTGGGGTGCCATCATGCTTAAGAATTTCCGCCTGAAAGAAGCGCTTGCAAAAAAGGTCAAAAAACGGTTCCTTTTAATCCATTGCTTCAAATTGCGGGCGAACATTCCATTCGCAATCGAGCAGATGAGATCTGTACGGCATTTCACATGAAGAAACTAGTGTACCAACTACATTGAATTGATGGAAATATCACTTTCATTTTTGACGTACATTTTTCCTTCACAAAGCTGGATGGCTGAAAAATCTACTCTCTTCACAAATTATAAACCATCAATTCAATAATTTCCGGATACTAGATTAGTTTTGTTTGAGGACATGAGTGTTCAAAAAGGTAATTTCGGGCCGTATAGGCGTGTCATGTCTACGTGTCATATCTACGTGGTCATTTGCTTTAGCATTGGAAGTAGTAGTGTCATCTCATCCGTTGCTGATCTTTTTGATCAGATCGAATTATCTGGTCGCATCCCACCGCGTTCTGACCACGGCTGGGTGTCAAAAGACGCTACTGATGATTTTGAATAAAGCTATGATTTCTCCAACTCTGTATTTTAGAATGAAGAGGAAACATATCTTCTTTTCCATTTTTCAACGCGACTTATCCTCCTAAAAAACAAATTCGTCATCATTAAGTTTATGAACAATTATAATACGGTAATATTACCAAATATAATCCAGTCATGCGCTTAATAAATCTTCATGTAATTGATTCAATGGAACAATTTCATTATGTTGATTGGCTGTTTTCAATGCCATAAATGGAATATCGGGTACATTGGCATGAAATCTCTACCCATCATACCTACGTTATATGATTATTCAAATTGACAGAATCATTCTAAATGAACGCAATCAAGCAAAATCATCCGATTATTCCACAACTCGTGACTAAATATTAGCCCCAATTGCCCGAGATAAATCCAATGCCGCACGCTTTACCTCCTTACCAAGTGAAATGATTCTGTCATCTGGTAACCGACTAGTTGGTCCAGAGATCGAAAGACCCGCTATTGCTTCATTATTGGAATCAAATACAGCAGCTGCCACACATTTCATTCCGTCATTTCGCTCTTCATTATCAATAGAGAAACCACGCTGACGAATTTCTTCAAGATCGCAAATCAGTGACTCAAAGTTAGTTATGCTATTCTTTGTGAACTCAGGTAAACCATGCGCTCTTACGATTGCTTTCAATCTTGACTCAGAAAACTGCGCCAATAAGGCTTTACCAATTCCAGATGAATGCATTGGAGAGAGCGTGCCGGGTGGAAAAAAAGCTCGAATTGTTTCTTGTGTCTCGACCTGACTCAAAAATAAAACTTGGCCATCGCGCTCAACTGCAAGATTTGCCGTTTCACCAGTCGTGTCCATTAGTCTTCGTAAAACAGGACGTGCGCGTCCCACTAAGCTCGTTCTTCGCAAAAAACGCGACCCAATCAAATAGGCATTCGCGCCGATTGTCCAAGTTTGAGAAGCCTCTTCAAATTCTACAATTCCCCGCTTTTCCATTGTTATCAACACACGATAAACTGTTGCGGGCACTTGTCCAGATGTATTCGCCAGCTCCGTAAGGGTAGAACTTCTTGAATTTGACAACGTCTCTAGAATCATAAGCGCACGGTCTAGTGACTTAATCGTATTCTGCTCAGTTTTATCGTACCAATCTCGCGGACGACCGCGTGCACGGCGCAAGGGATTTTGTGATATTTCAAAGTCTGACATTTTTTATAAAAAATTATTTCATATTATGAAAAATGCAAGTATTTAATATTATTTACTTTTTTTAAAAAAATCATACAAAAAAAAGTTTTATAAAAAAATTGCACATTGTTTTCAACGACGTCATGCTTAGGTTAAAATTTAAAGTAGGAAAAGATCAATGTTTTCTCAAAACCCAGTTTTTGTCCCAGGCCCAACTAACATTCCAGACGAAATTCGTAAAGCCTGTGATGTACCGACGCTTGATCATCGTTCAGCGTCCTTCAAAGACATTTTGACGCCCGCTCTGAATGGTGTGGCAAAAGTGATTAAATCATTAACGGCTGAAGTTTTTATCTTCTCTGGCACAGGTACAGGGGGATGGGAAACAGCCATCACCAATACACTGAGCCCGGGCGATCATGTTCTCATTGCCCGAAATGGAATGTTTTCCGACCGTTGGATTAACCTCTGTAAACGTCACGGGTTGAATGTTTCAATTATTGAGGCAGGTTGGGGACAAGGCTTACCAGCAGACAAATACCGTGAGAAATTGGCCGCAGACAAAAACCATGAAATCAAAGCGGTTCTTGCTACGCACAATGAAACTGCAACTGGCGTTACATCAGATATTGCTCAAATCAGGCGTGCAATTGATGCAGAAAAGCATCCGGCATTGCTTCTTGTGGATGGCGTGAGTGCGATAGGTTCAATTGACTTTCGGTTTGATGAATGGGGCGTTGATATAGCCGTAACAGGCTCACAAAAGGGCTTTATGCTACCCCTAGGTCTAGCAATTGTTGCCTTTAGTCCCAAAGCAATGGATGCCACGAAAACTGCGCGTCATTACCGTACTTATTTCGATATTCAAGATATGGCAAAGAGTTATGAAACGGGCGGATACCCTTACACGCCACCAGTTGGGTTACTAAACGGATTGAAACTCGCGTGCGATATGCTTTTGGACGAAAGTTTAGAAAATGTGTTTCAACGACACAACAGAATTGCCAATGGCGTTCGGGCAGCGGTCGATGCATGGGGACTTAAGCTTTGTGCCGAAAAACCCGAATGGTACTCCGATACAGTCAGTGCGATCGTCACGCCTACCAATTTTGATGCAACGGCACTCGTCACTTATGCTGCTGAACGCTATAATGTAGCCTTTGGCGTTGGACTGGGAAAGGTTGCGGGTAAGTTATTTCGAATAGGTCACTTAGGAAAACTAACAGACGTAATGGCACTATCAGGCATTGCAACAGCCGAAATGTGCATGGTTGATCTCGGACTCAGCATTCCGCTCGGAAGCGGTGTTGCTGCTGCACAAGAGGTTTATCGCGCCTCACCATTACTCGAAACAAAAAGTGCAGCTTAATGATGGACTCTCAAGATATGATCATTCCAGATTTTCAAGATATGCTACAGGCGCACGAGCGTATAAAGCCGCACATCCATTGCACACCTGTCATTACATCGTCATATTTTAATGAACTGATTGGCGCCAAATTATTTTTTAAGTGTGAGAACTTTCAAAAAGCAGGAGCATTTAAAGTCAGGGGAGCTTCTAACGCCGTTTTTGGCCTTGATGACACGCTCGCAGGTCACGGGGTGGCTACTCATAGTTCCGGGAATCATGCACTATCCTTGAGTTATGCAGCAGGGCGCCGTGGAATCCCGTGCCATGTTGTCATGCCGAGGACTGCCCCAAAAGCAAAAAAAGCCGCAGTTCGTGGTTATGGGGGCATCATAACAGAATGCGAACCATCAACAACTTCACGTGAAGAAGTGTTTGCTCAAGTGCAAGGAAAAACAGGCGCAGAATTTGTTCACCCTTATAATGACCCTAGAGTGATCGCTGGACAAGCAACTTGTAGCCAAGAGTTTCTCAAGCAAACCGATGGCGTTGATATTATGATTGCTCCGATTGGTGGCGGCGGAATGGTTTCCGGGACATGTCTGACGCTATCGCGCATAGCCCCCGAGATCCAAATTATTGCAGCTGAACCTGAACAAGCTGATGACGCGGCACGTAGCTTTAAGGCGGGGAATATTATTGCCGACGATGCCCCTCAAACAATCGCGGATGGATTAAAAGTACCCCTAAAAGAACTCACATGGCATTTTGTTCGTAATCACGTAACAGATATATTAACAGCGTCAGAACAGGAAATTATTGATGCAATGAAACTCACTTGGGCGCGCATGAAAATCATCATAGAACCGTCTTGTGCCGTACCACTTGCAATTATTTTGAAAAACAAAGATCGCTTTGCCGGCAAGCGAATCGGTATCATAATTACTGGCGGAAATGTAGATTTAGATGAGCTGCCTTGGTTGAAGTCTTCAACAACCAATTAAATGAAAGTTGCAACCTGAGAATTAAACTTTCTCACAATCAAAATGAATACAAAAGGAGCAAGCACAATGAAAGACCATATTGAACTAGAGGATTATGAAGTTGGTTATGATATTCCTGCATTGCCAGGAATGGATGAAACTGACATTCAAACACCATGCTTAGTAGTTGATCTTAATGCACTTGAGCGCAATATCAAGAAAATGGGAGATTATGCAAAATCGAAAGGGATGCGACATCGTGTTCACGGTAAAATGCATAAATCAGTGGATGTTGCACGCTTGCAAACCGAATTAGGCGGCGCTTGCGGCGTATGCTGTCAGAAAGTCGCGGAGGCCGAAGTGTTTGCACGCGGCGGTATTAAAGACGTCTTGGTTTCCAATCAAGTTCGCGATCCTGCGAAAATTGATCGGCTAGCGCGTATGCCTAAATTGGGCGCTCGCATCATCACATGTGTTGATGACCTGACCAACGTTGGTGACCTATCAGCGGCCGCGCAAAAACATGGTACACAGATAGAATGTCTTGTCGAAATAGACTGTGGTGCTGGTCGTTGCGGTGTAACAACAACGCCCGAAGTCGTGATGATTGCAAAGGAAATCAATCAATCGCCTGGGCTTAAATTTGCGGGAATACAAGCCTATCAAGGTGCAATGCAACATCTTGACAGTTATGATGATCGCAAAGCAAAAATTGACATCGCAGTCGCAATGGTTAAGGATGCTGTAGATACATTAAAATCCGAAGGAATCACTTGTGATATCGTCGGTGGTGGTGGAACCGGTTCCTACTATTTTGAGTCAACTTCTGGAATTTATAATGAGCTTCAGTGCGGCTCTTATGCATTTATGGACGCTGATTATGGTCGCATTCTTGATAAAGAAGGCAATCGCATTGACCAAGGCGAGTGGGAAAACGCGCTTTTCATTCTAACTTCTGTCATGAGCCATACAAAAGCAGAAAAAGCAATCGTTGATGCTGGACTAAAAGCACAATCGGTTGATAGTGGACTTCCCGTCGTTTTCGGGCGCAAAGATGTCGAGTATGTTAAGTGCTCCGATGAACATGGTGTCGTCGCAGATCCTTCAGGCGTTTTAAAAATCAACGACAAATTAAAACTCGTACCGGGTCACTGTGATCCCACTTGTAATGTACATGATTGGTATGTCGGCGTTCGCAACGGAAAAGTTGAATGTGTATGGCCCGTCTCAGCACGCGGAAAGGCTTACTGACATGAGTCAAAAACCAGCAAACCAAGATAACACAGTTGTTATTGTTCCAGAAGCCGAGATCGGAACTCTGATTTCTGCCCAAATTGCATTTGAGGCAGTTGAGGCAACATTTGCCGCTATGTCTCGAAAATCTGCCTATAACTTTCCAGTTATTCGAGAAGCGATTGGTCACGCAGATGCGCTTTATGGTTTTAAGTCTGGTTTTGACAGGGACAGTTTAGCTTTAGGGCTAAAATCGGGTGGCTATTGGCCTCAAAATGAAACACGCGGCTTGACCAATCATCAGTCAACGGTTATTTTGTTTGATGCAGATACAGGTCGCGTAAAGGCATTAGTTGGTGGCAATTTACTGACTGCGCTTCGAACTGCCGCCGCTTCTGCCGTTTCAATTAAGCATCTTGCACCGGCTAACGCAAGTGTCCTGGGGATGATTGGTGCCGGTCATCAGTCTGCTTTTCAAATGCGAGCAGCGGTGCAGCAACGAAATTTTGATAAGGTCGTTGGCTGGAATTACCACCCCGAAATGCTATCCAGACTTGAACACACTGCTAAAGAACTAGGACTTCCATTTGAGCCTGTTTCACTAGAAGAACTTGGTGCACAGTCAGATGTTATTATTTCAATTTCATCATCTTTCGAACCACTATTGCTCAACGATCATGTCACACCAGGTACGCACATTGCCTGTATGGGGACTGATACAAAGGGAAAGCAAGAAGTTGAAACGGCATTGTTATCTCGCGCAACTGTTTTCACGGATGAAATCGCACAATCAATAAGTATAGGAGAGGCACAACATGCAATCGCAAGTGGTATTCTTGCGGAAAGCCAAATTAGTGAAATTGGAGCAGTCATTAATGGTGATCATCCGGGTCGACGTGACTGTAATGAGATAACTTTATTTGATGGTACTGGCGTCGGTCTTCAAGATCTCGCAGTTGCAAGTGTCGCCGTGTCATTAGCACTAGAAAAGAAATCCGTGCAAACGGTACAGTTTTAATTAAAAATAATCAAATTGCGCTGGGCAGGCGACACATTGAAATTAAATTATTGTTTGGGTGAAACAAGACCTCCAGTTTCGCCTATTTTTTCGCGGCTGAGACACTAATGACTACTTCTATTTCTATCAACGGTTTAGGGCGAATCGGACGCACTATTTTGCGCCAAATAAGTACAAAGGGAATTGATACTAACTTTCGTATTACGCGAATAAATGACATCGCGGGTCTAGAGATGATTGCCTATTTGCTTAGATTTGATAGTATATTCGGTCCCTTTCCGGGTAATATCGAAACTACAGAAGATACGATAATCATTAACGGTCAGAAAATTCCATTCTCTACATCTGCGACCTTAAATATTGATCTATCTGATACAGACATTCTCCTTGATTGTACTGGCAAAGCTCATACACCGGAATTTGCTCAGCTAGGATTAAAAGCTGGCTCCAAGAAAGTGTTGATTTCTGGTCCGTCCCCCGCTGCGGAGGTTACGATCGTTTTTGATGTCAATGAACATGAACTTAGCGATTCAAAAATAATATCGAATGCATCCTGCACAACAAATGCAGTTGCACCGCTTTTGAAGTCGTTAGACGATAAATGGGGTATTGAATCTGCACACATAACAACCATCCACTGTTACACCGGATCACAACCAATGATTGATGCGCCTCGTGTTGATATGGCACGCAGCCGAGCGGGCGCGTTATCAATGGTTCCAACCACAACTAGTGCCATGCCTCTTATAAAGCGTGTACTTCCGCATTTAGCCGAACGGATAAGTTGCGCTGCTTTACGTGTACCAACAGCGAGTGTTTCCGCAATTGATCTGGTTGCACAGGTTTGCAATCTTCCAAAGGATAATCTGGAAACACATATTCAAGCGCTTGCAGACGCCTCAACCGTCATGGGTTGGACTCAATATCAAAATGTTTCTTGCGATATGCGTGCACATTCTGAGTCGATTGTACTGGCACTGCGTGAGACCCAGCGGGTTGGTGATCGTCAACTACGAATCTTAGGTTGGTATGACAACGAATGGGGGTTTTCAGCGAGAATGCTAGACGTCGCAGAGTTAATGAACAAAAAGTAGTTTCATTCACTTTCACCAAAAAACGCTTGATTTCTTATTGCATTTCAGATAATGTTTTATTTTTGTAGTACAAAAAGATAAAATATGAATACGAGAAATTCGATTGAAATCACGCGCCGTCGATTTATAAAGACACTAGGGGCAACCGCATTGATTGCAGCACCGAGCTATCTAAGTGCTTGCGGTCATTTACAGGATGCAGGTTACATCCGTAACATTAATATGTATTCAGACCGAACTGATGAAAGCATCAATCTGGATTACTGGGTTAACGGTCAATATGTGGAAGAAGCCTTGAAAGATATTGACAATTTTATGCGAGATGTTCGTACAGATGAGGTCAAGAAAATCGACAAACGAGAGATTAATATTTTGTCTGCATCGCATCGTCTGTTAGATACAGATACACCATTCATATTACTTTCCGGTTATCGATCACGTGAGACAAATGAAATACTGCGGCGTCGTTCGCGAGCAGTAGCGAAAAATTCTTTACATATAAGGGGCCAAGCTGCCGATGTGCGTTTAAATGGACGAAACATCCATCAAATTGCCAATGCAGCACGCTCATGCAAATCAGGTGGTGTTGGGAAATACTTACACTCTGGATTTGTTCACATTGATTGTGGTTCGATTCGTGTATGGAGTAGTTAAATTTATTAAACTATCATTTTAGCGAACATCGTAATGTTGTTTCGTCTTGGCAACAGAAATTAGCTTTGAAATTCAAAATTACTTAGAACACAAATCTCGTTCCAGTCAGCTATATTCTAGAGCCCTTGAACATCTGCTTTTGACCATTTTTGAATTTCTGTGAAATTCTCTCTAAGAGTTGTCTGAATAAAAGGCGATGTGAGACGATTTAAAGAGTAGAGCAATAAACAAGGATCTAACCGTTTTGACGAATGATATGTGGGAGCGGATAGCTCCGCTTCTTTCAAGAAAGGAAATTGATCGACACTCAGGCGCACTCCCCCCCCCCCCTGACTTCGCCGGTTTATTTGTAAAAAACATTTACTTTCAACACCTGAGCATTTTTGCCAGGCACTACATTGTAAAAGTGAAAAAACTCAGATCCGGCCAACGTGTGATTTGGCGCCCGGTTTTTTGATTGCAAAAGGACGCGTCGTTGTCTCCAACCCCAACGTCGCATAAAGGGCTCTCGCTTGCGCACTCAGCATGGATGGGATCGCGTAGTGCTTGTTGTTTCTCGGATCATGCAACACCGAAAACTGTCGATGCGTCAGTGCGGTTTGGATGACTTTCGACGACAGGGGCTGTTTTTGCACCGCCACAGGTAGGCCAGATGACGCACACAGGCCTAGGCCATAAAGGAAATCGCAAGATGCGCCCGGATACGGCGTTCGGTCCCATGAAAGATCGGACGAGCCCGCAGATCGTGCTTGGTCACGCGAAAACTGTCTTCCACTTGCCAGAGCTGGTGAGATGGGGTGAACAGTTCGGTCACGGACATCCCTTTAAGATTGGTCACCACGCCATGCAACCCATCCCAGGCTTCCGCCTCCTTGATGTTGTCCGTATCCCATTCAATAGGCGCATCGCCCACCATCCGAACGAAGCGGTGATGGCCACTGGTGCCAAGCCATTGTTCGGGGGTGCTGCTGTTTTTTAGCCTTCGCATCAGCTTGGTCAGTGCCTTCTCTCGATCATCGGCGTCCTTACGCGCCCGCTTTGGGCTATAAGACACAACGACGCGACGTCCGTGATGACTAAAGACACCGACCTTGATGGTCTCGCCTTTGACATTTCGATATCTGCTCACCTCAAGGATGCGTTCTTTTAACGTCTTCGGAAAATGCCGTAGACGCGCTCCAACACCGTAGGAACAGCCCTGAGTGTCGAGGTCGGTGAGATAATTGTTGCTGAACATCCCGGCATCGGCAACAATCACCGCTTGACGCGTATCCAGATGCATTGTCCGTAAAGACGGCAGGACACTATTCCCCTCCCCCATCTTCCCAGGAAAAACCTCATACCCGATGGGCAAACCGCACCGCATCACCGCTCAGGCCAGGAGAACTTGCACCTCGCTCTGTTTTCCATCCTTGCTATATCCAAAGGCACGAAGCGTATCTTCACAACGGGAGTCAAAAAACAACGTTGTGCAATCAAATAAGACCAGATCAAGGGGTTCTGAAAATAAAGACCTTGTTGTCGTCAAGGAAATCCATCATGCGATAGGCCTTTTCCAAGGCCATGCTGACACCAAAGTCCTGCTTGAAAAGCCGCATGCGCGAGCGCTTGCTGGCAGGATGGGCCATGCGCGGCAGCACCGTATGATGTAAAATCCGATTGGATACCTTTTGCCGTTTTGCGGGGAGAATGTGGTCAAGCCCGATGTCACGATAGACGTGACCATAGACCTCGTGAAGACCACTGATCACCCGCTGCTCTTCGTACAAGGAACTTAAGTCGTCAATTGGAAGAACTTGTTTGGCCTTGCGGATTGATTCAATCGCCATCTTTGCGACCTGTTCTGGCGGGAAAAGAGCGGGGCGATGCTCGTGAAGCATTTCGGCCTTGATGCGCTGGCGCACTTTTCCATCTGTGCGCCTGGATTTGACGATTTGCACCGATTTTCTTGGTGAGTTTGGCGTGGATTTAACGCGAATAAACATAGGGGCAGTATCGACATTCGATCGGATTTGTTAAGAGAAAAATAGGGCTGGGCACTACAAGCCATGACATCGCCCGGCACATAAAAAAAGTCGATAATTCAATGCTTTAAAATCTTTGACATGCTAAGAATTTACGTGTGCCGTCGAAGTCAGGAAGAGACGAATATGAATATTGAGGTACTTGCAATACTCTACATTTAAGCGAATTTTTCCCGCTTTCGGGCATTTTTTCGAAAAGCAGAAGGAACATGTCGTCTTTCTTCATCTATGAAAAAAAGAAACCACAACATAGAAAGGAAATCACAACATGTCCTTATCTTCATCCATATCATATCTCTGGAACCGATGTTAAGGGGAATGATGCCCTGCGTTGAGCACGGAACTCGG
>JAPORV010000137.1 GCA_026710055.1 Aestuariivita sp. | reverse complement strand
GTGTCATTTTTTTCATCGGGTTTTTCAATCCGAGGGTTGTCATGCCTACTGGGTACGTGGATATTTTTTTGACGCAAAAATCACCCGCACGGCATCATGAAAAAAAGTTAGTGGGAATGACTGTATGTCTGCTCTTTTGACTTGCAAAGATCTGTTTCTTGGGGTATGGTTGTTGTCAGAGTGTTTCTTTCTTGTCTCCCATTTAAGACAGTTGTTTTAAGTATGGGAGCACTCTACCACATTCCTAGCAAAAGCAGATAGCAGCGGCAAAAAAGGCCGGATAGGGAAAATATAGATCAATCGAACGACGTTTCGCAACATCAGGCGAATCTTGCGTGATGAGCAAAATTCGATAAATAATGATCGTGTCATATCAATGGTTTACAAAATTCGTCCCACACCATACGAGAACCACATCCGATGCGGTTGAGACATCGAAATCCTCCAATAAGAGGCTGAACATACGCTCAAAAAGACCCTTCTGCACCCACCGGCGAAAGCACCAGAGGATACTGTTCCTGTTCCAGAAACGCGCAGGAATATCCTGCCACGGCGATCACGTGTGAAACCGCCAGAACACGGCCTTAAAAAACAATCTATTGTCGGCTATCCTCCCGAGGCCCGTCGCTTTTCCCGAAAGAAGCAGTTCAATCTGCTCCCACATCTCATCCGTCAAAACGGTTCGGTCTGCGTTCATTGTCCTACTCTCTCAATCGTCTCACATCGCCTCTTTTTCGGGCAACCCTGAGAGAGAATTTCACAGAAATCCAGAAACGGACAAGAGCAGATGTCCACGGACCCTAATCAAACAAAGTCCATTGATTATCAATGGGCGGATAAAATACACCAATGATTACGTAAGGATTTGGAGCTCTTTTGAAATGAAACTGATAGGTGGTTCCCAAAAACAAATAGACATCCTTGGTCTGTGCGATATCTGCAAAATACCTTTGCCTAACTTTTTCTATCGCGGTTTCTTTGTCATTATTTTTGAGACAATTCCAATACAACTGTCCAATTTCCCAATCCTCGATCATCATGCGACTGCACGTTCCATGACAATCTTGAATGACATATGAGAATTTATATGGGAGCTTTTTTATGAGTTTAAAATCTTCATATTTGAACCCGTCAAAGAGGGACCCTTGTTTTTGACTCGCTTCAATCGCTTGTTGCTTGGTCGCATCCCAATTTGGTTCAACTTGCTCTACTTTGAAATTAATGATCTTTGAGGGCTTAAAAATTGCTAAAGAAAAATCATTTTGGTGAGCGCCTTTGATAATCTGAGAAAGGTCAGTATAGATTTCATTCTTTTGTAAAACGAGCCTTTTGCGTTCCACCCAATTTCGTTTTGTGTCAATCCACTCGTGGATTTCAATATTATCAACATCGATTGGAATGTAGCTTTCAGGGCGTTTGTCAAGTTCATTCTTCTGTACGGCAAGTTCAATCCATTGGTATTTACGATATCGTTGATTGTCTTCCAAAAATCGAAAGGGCGCAGGATAAAGTCTAATCCATGAACCATCTTCACGAAAACCGGCCGTGCATACAAGTTCGATATACCTTTGTGACAATACTGGGTATGTTTTGACAGCAATCAGAATACGCGTTCGCTTCAGCATAGGAGAGTTCTTCAAATATGTTTGACGTTATATGTCCATTCAGGCAACGTTTCTAATGCCTGTGCTACTCGACCGCGGTGGCACATACAAACATCCGCTTCAAAACAGGTAAGAGCGATACGCTCAAATCTGGTAAATATATCAAAGAGCCTTCGGATAGATGCTGCATTGTACGTTAATACAGTTTTTTCAAATTCATCAAACAAACGATTATAATCATCTTGACTCTTGAGTGACTGGCGTTTTTCAGAACGAATGCCAAGTTCTGGAAAATGCTGATACCGAATATCTAATTTCGTCAATGTCTCCGACAGCGTTTTCTTCGAAAACCCATACTTTCTGCTCAATGGGTTTTTTCGAACATCGATGACAATTCGAATATCATTCTTTATTAACGCATTAAGGTAATTTTCAAAAGATCGACCCTCATAACCAATTGAAAAGAGACATGGTTTTTCAAAAAGGGGTTTTGCAGCCTCAATTTGAGCCAATTCCTTGTTCGATAGAACTTTGCTTTTTATTTCACTTCGGAGAGCGAAGTAAGGGTACTGCGTATAGACTTCACGCACCAAGTCATGACCTTTGATCGCGCGATATTTTTGATGAAATTGCTGAATCTTGATCCGATCATCCGATTTAAGCGTCGTACGGAATGTAACACCGTCTTCAATTTCCCATGCGTCCCCTCCTTTGAGAACTCCCAGTTCCACAAGCTTACGACGGTCCGCGTAAGATTGGAAAGAAAAACACCCATATTTGAAAGGGACGAATTCGTAGCTTCTGCCGTTCTGACACGTCTCCGTAAACAGAAAGAGGTACTTCTGAAAGTCAAGATTGTTTAGACGCCCTCCAAATTCTTCAAGCAATGAGATCAGTACTCTTTGTCGATAATAGTATTTGATTTTTTTATTCATGAATGGGACCAATATTCATTTCAAATCATATCGATTCACGTATGACATACTACAGCGTCATTCTCATTTTGAATGAGATTACAAAATGCGGTTAGGGAATGCAACAGTCGCACTCTTAATCCGTATGCACAGGAGTCATATAATAATGACAGTAGGGCAATTGATCCGCTTAAGGTGCACAAAGTGGTTCAAACTGGATCGCTACACACTGTCCTGTCGCTTATACAAACCAATTGAACATGTGCGTGGAGGGCTTTTTCGTGCCGCTTTCGAGTCACGCAATGTACAACTGCGGGGTATTCATACGCTCAACCAATTCCTGCTATGTCAACCCTGCGACTCCGCGCTCTGATAAACGGATCGGCAAAAACAAACTCCTCTTCAAGTACCGCCCATAGGTCCGGTATTCCGGATCCTTATGCCATTCACCGAAAGCTACCTGAACAAGAAGAGGTGAGATTCTTGTATGGTGTGCTAACTTTTGGGGATTATATATTTGATTAACCAAAATACCATATATAGTGTCTGTTAAAAAACCCCCCTTTTCTAGCGACTGCCAAGAGAAAAATATGAATATTTTTCATCG
>JAPORV010000491.1 GCA_026710055.1 Aestuariivita sp. | reverse complement strand
CCGTTGAAAACGGTTCTTGAAAACTCCAAGGGTCCAAAATTTTGTTCATGTTATCCAATTTATCATTATAGTCAAAATGGTTTGATATTCAAACGCCATGTTCAACGATCTAGTGCAGCAACAACTTGTTTCGAAATGAGGCATCTAAGGGAAATGATTGACTCCCATTCTTTAGATTCGTTTCAAACAAATAGCTTAGGATATATGACATAGCATAATGGATAGGAAACACTTGAATGGCCCCCAATAACCTTCTAGTTAAACCATTGACTACGAATTTTAATTGTTGCACTAGATAACTGAACCTATCCTATTATTAGTTTGTGACTCAATTAATTCTTCCATAATGTATTTAATCACTTAAACCAAAATGATTTGAATAATTTTTAGGTATCACCTCTACAGATTCTCCAGCTATATCCACTTTCTCGTCTAGGAGGTCTACAATCACATCCTCCTTCAAATTTAGGCAACTTAGATTCTACAATGGGCCAATGTGCTATACTGCAACATATTACATTCCCCACATCCCAATCACTTAAATCTTGATCGAAAGAAAAAGCCCAAGAAAACATACGCAGTAGAGCAACAACGCTACTAACATCCCAATCGCTAATATCCTGATTGAAAGATTCTGCTTTAGAAAACATTTCGCACATGGCAATTACGTTACTAACATTCCAGTCACTGATATCTCCATTAAAAGATAAAGCCATACGAAACATATAAGACATAACTCTTACGTTACTAACGTCCCAGTCGTTAATATCTTGATTGAAAGTAATGGCTTCTTCAAACATATAACTCATATCTGTCACATTGCTAGTATCCCAATCACCAATATCTTGATTAAATCGTTCTGCATTTCTAAACATAGAGTGCATAGAGGTGACATTGCTAGTATCCCAACCACCAATATCTTGATTGAATGAAGTTGGTGTATCAAAACTAGTGCCCCACCCTTCAAACATATAACTCATATCTGTCACATTGCTGGTATCCCAATCGCCAATATCTTGATTAAATCGTTCTGCATTTCTAAACATAGCGTACATAGAGGTGACATTGCTAGTATCCCAACCACCAATATCATCATTAAAATGTGAAGCGCCAGCAAACATATATTGCATATCAGTAACATTACTGACATCCCAATCATCTATATGCCAAGTACCCGCAGCATCAACAGTTCTGCGTCCTATATTTTGTCTACCTGTAAACATAAACTTCATGTTGGTCACTTTACTAGTATCCCAATTTTGAAGGTTTCCAAAATAGAAAGTGTGTCCCCTTGTAGCTGTACAAGGAAGAGTACATGGTCCTGCTTGAAACATACCCTCCATATTTGTGACTTTACCTACATCCCAATTGCTAAGTGTTTCTTTGATATCTACAACACCGTAAAACAATCTAGTCATATTTGTAACAAAAGTTGTATTTACCATCGACAAGTCGACTCCTTCTATTTTCCCATCCTTCACTGCAGTCAACAACCCTCTATTTACAATAAGGTACTCGACTCGCTCATCCTCATAGTCAATCCAACCTCTCTTTCCTATTAATTCTTTGCCCCATGGTTCAGATTTAACGACAATATTCAAATCACTTTTGGAATACTCTTTTGTATTCTGGACTCTTCTTCTTTTTTTGTTTTCCACTATTTCCAAATACAACGGATTTCCAGATGCATTTGGGGTCTTACCATCATTTAGAAAATACAGATTATCCAAATAAATGGTAGAAGCACCTCTTTGAGACATAAGTGTTAGTGAGGTCAGTTGATCCAATTCCACTTTCTCTCCTCTTCCTGAAAATTTATTCAGTGGTATTTCAATATCTATCCATTCATTTTTCTTGTTAACACTCAAAGGATATAGTGTTTGTTTGGTTTGTGTTGAACGTGCATTCGCACTAGAACTTTTTGAGCTAGTCAATCCTATGGATAAATCAGAGGCTTTATCAATATAGTAATTAATGTGAAGGTGTGACATTTCTGAAACATCTAAAGCCCTGTTTGATTCAGATAAATCAAAACTTAAAGAAGTGAAGTTTGTTGCTTTGATGACATGTTCTGTCTCTGTGACTTGAAATATATCAACTTTAAAGCTTTTATCAAGATCTCCTTTAATTGACGTAGAATGAACATCACTAAATATAGAGATGACTTTGCTAGTGAATGAAGAACTACTCAAATCGGGTAGTACTGCTTGAGTTACTGGACTATTGGGATTGTTCAATTCTTCTAAATGTTCTTGAAGTAGAGCCAAATCCGATTCCAATTTTTTTATTTCATCAGTCTCTTTTACAATTTGTTGTTTTAACTCTTCAATCTTTTCTTGCTGTTGATTGCGTTCATCAGTAAGAGTGTTGATATTATTTTCAAGTGTATTGATGTTATCATTGGCTTTTGCCAAATCTGATGCAAGTATTTTTATTTCATCTTCCTTGTCGGAACTCTCTTTCTCCAATGTATTTATTTGCCCTTCAAGTGTTTTAACTTTTTCATTTAACGACGCCACTTGATCTTGTAAACTTGATTTTTGATTTTCTACCGTGTTGTTTTTAAATTGGAGTTCTGTCAATTGTCTTTGTAATTCTTTTAATTCATCATCATTGTTGTCTTTACTACATGCAATAAAAACTATCAAAAAAATCAATAATGCAAAATCAAAAAAATGGGGTTTGATGAGGAAACTATTTTTCTTTTTCAGCCAACGGATCCAATCATTCAATGTGACTTGCCTCCAAAAAACACAATATTTCTCTGATTTTAGTCTATTTGGCTCATTTTGAAGTGTCTCCATTGTTAGGACAGTTATTAATCACCCATGTTCAACTATCTAGCGCAACATAACCCCACGCCGATTTTATCTTTTCGATGGGGCTAAGGTAGTTAAATTTACAAACGCCTCTATGATTCATTTTATCTTCAATATTTTGTATTTCTTGATCGGTATAGTCGTCGATACTTTTTTCTTTTGTAAACCACTCCTAAGGACTCCAATTCGGTTTTCAACGGTGCCTTTGGCTGGGGTCGTTCGTGTTGCACTAGATCGTTGAACATGGCAACCAAAGATACAAACCCCTTCATTCTAAGAATGAAGACACTCTCTTCTGAATTTTGA
>JAPORV010000295.1:290-3126 GCA_026710055.1 Aestuariivita sp. | reverse complement strand
CTGGGACGTTTTATTCGTGAGAAGGAGCGAGAGCGTCTGAAGCGCCAGCAACGTCGCGCTGCTTAATCATCAATTCAAAAAAAACAGGCTTCTGACTGGACAGGCGGAGTCCGTCTGCTGCGTCATTTTAGCGGAAATGTCGGCCTGATGAGGCCACCGGACATCGGGTAATTAGCAGTTGTGCAGTAAAATTCCCCAATAAATTTGATATTGCGATGAAAAATATTCATATTTTTCTCTTGGCAGTCGCCAGAAAAGGGGGGTTTTTTAACAGACACTAGTTAGCGAGAATTCCTGATGTTGCTATTGATTTTGAGCTAAACAAATAGTCACATAAAACTTCTCTAATCACCATGTGATATTTTCTCTTTTTTCTCCGAAATAAACTGCTTCAACGCTTCGTCAATTCCTGGGTCTAATGTCGGTTGCTGATAGTCATTGAGAAGTTTTTCAACACGAAGTGTAGCAAAAACTTGTGCATCACGTGACCCTTCTTCCATCCATGTCTCAAACGGTTTATAATCAAGCAAATCTGAATTCCAGAAAGCAGTCTTAAAATTTCTCTGCGTATGTGCACAACCAAGATAATGACCTGTTGAGCCAACTTCAAAGATTGCATCCATTGCTTGGGCGTTAACGTCAATTTCAACTCCCTGAGCAAAATGATGTAACGCCCCTAATTGATCTGCATCCATGACAAACTTTTCAAAAGAAGATACAAGACCACCTTCCAACCATCCACAGGAATGTAACATAAAATTAACACCAGATAACAATCCCATATTCAAACTATTCGCTGTTTCATACGCCGCATGCGCATCAGGCAGCTTTGATCCAGTAAAAGCACCCGCCGAACGGTATGGTAAATTCAATCGTCGAGCAAGTTGACCAGCCCCATAAGTAATTTGACTTGCCTCAGGGGTACCAAAAGTGGGAGCGCCTGACTTCATATCAATGGAACTAACAAAAGCGCCCATAATTACCGGTGCACCTCGACGAACAAGTTGCGAGTATGAAATACCCGCCAAAACCTCAGCCAATACTTGCGTTAGTGTTCCCGCGACTGAAACTGGCGCCATAGCACCCCCCACAATAAACGGCGATAATATGCAAGCTTGATTATGCGATGAATAAACTTCAAGTGATCCCATCATTACATCATCGAAAGTTAATGGAGAATTAACGTTAATCAGAGAGGTCAAAACAGTATTATCATGTACAAACTTTTTACCGAATAAAATTTCGCACATTTCTACACTGTCTTGAGCTCTTAAAGGTTCGGTAACTGAACCCATAAAAGGTTTATCACTTAACGAAATATGCGAATAAAGCATATCTAAATGCCGAACATTTACGGGAATATCGGTTGGCTCACAGACGGTACCCCCCGAATGATGCAACCACTTAGACATATAGCCTAGTTTAACAAATGCTCTGAAATCAGCGAGTGTAGCATATCGACGTCCGCCCACAGCATCGCGAACAAATGGTGGGCCATATACTGGTGAAAAAACCAGATTATTGCCACCAACTTCAACAGATTTTTGGGGGTTTCGTGCGTGCTGGGTATACGTCGGAGGGGCAGATTTACAAAGTTCACGCGCAAGACCGCGTGGAATATGTACCCGCTCTCCTACAGTATCCGCCCCCGCCTCCCGCCATTTCTTTAAGGCAGACGGGTTATTGACAAAATTAACACCTATTTCTTCCAGAATGGTCTCTGCGTTCGTTTCAATTATCTCCAGAGCTTCATCATTTAAAACTTCAAAGTTTGGTATTTTCCGCTGTATAAACTTTGCAGTCTCAATTCGTACAGCTGTCCGTTCTGCACGACGGGCAGCACCACTGCCTCTCCTCCTGCTCCGAGTTCTAACTTCCATTATTCTCAACGCATTTATAAAAAAAGTATATTAAATTTATACATCGCTTAAACAGATAACATTGAACATTTGCGTCGTATCAAGCGAAAAAGCGACATTAACAACAGCCAACTACTCTCTTACTTTAGAGCAATATTCAATAAATTTTGTAATTAGTCAGGACCCCAAAATGCACAACATCTAGAATTTTTTGAAGGCGAGTTTTATGTTGGTATTTTGACAGTGAAGGTTCATTTAGCCTTTAAATGAGACGGCAAAAGTTATCCTGAGGCATAAAAAATACAGCAGGCAAGATATCCCGATTGCAGGATTTCTTGATCGTCTCTGGTGAGATGGGGGATGTTTTCTTCCGATGAAACAGGCGTGGACTGTTCGACATCCCAGAGTGACGATGAGAACAGCTTTTTTGGGGTTGCGATGATCCAGACGTTGATGGAAGCGCTTCGTCAAAGGGATGAGCAACTTAATCAGAAAGAGGATCACCTTCGGGACAAGCAAGCGTGCATTCGGGAGTTGGCAGAACAGCTGCAACGGCAAGGCGTGCTTATTCGTGAACAAGAAGAGCGTCTTTCCGCGTTGGAGCGTCGTCTTGGATTGAACAGCAGCAACAGCCGTAAGCCGCCGTCAAACGATAGGTGACGACGCTGGAACGGAAGGAGACGCCAGACCAGATCAAACATTATGATTCAGATCACTGTGCCCATTGCAGCCATGCATTGAGTGAAGATACGTCATTGGCCCAAGAAATCCGGCAGGTCCATGATCTTCTGGAGCCTGCGCCGTTGATCGTGGCCGATCACATTGCCCATAGCTGTGTGTGTCCGACCTGTTAAAATACAACGAAGGCGGCGTTCCCGGAAGGCATCAACGCGACGATACAGTATGGCCCCACTCTGACCAGTCTGGCGGTGTTTCATCAAAAGGTCCCATCGCTCCTTCAGTGTGATGTCATGATG
>JAPORV010000295.1:0-253 GCA_026710055.1 Aestuariivita sp. | reverse complement strand
GCGCAACCGCTCAAAGAGTTTCTGACCATCGGGAAACACCCGATCATGCTTCGCGTGTACCAGCAGTTCAGCACCCCCGTTGGCATCTTGCGTCGCTGCGTTACGGATATCTTTGCGCCGTTGCAACGGGGTAAGGTGTTTGAGCCGTATACTGTTCTTGACGGCCATCTCGCCATTGCCTTTGATGGCACCGGTACCTTTTCCTTGCACACCGTTCACTGTGATCACTGTTGTGTCAAGAACCATCAAGACG
>JAPORV010000079.1 GCA_026710055.1 Aestuariivita sp. | reverse complement strand
GAAAAAAATTCACATTCGTCTCGGGCGGGCGTCAAAAAAGGGGGGTTTTTTAACGGACACTAGATAAATTAAGTCATGGCTTGCAACACATCAACCAACCTTTCAGCGCCTTGCCGAAATGGATCCACTGTTGGTAACTCTAGTTTCATTTCAATCTGGTTCAAATAAGATTCGTATTGATTGTCCTCCAAATGCTTAGTATTTACCGAAATTCCAATAACCTGACAATCTGGATTAGCTATGCGAGCCAAAGATAAAGCTGTACTTCTCAAGTCTTTAAGAGACGGAAGGTGATAATCTGGTAAACCGCGCATTGTTTGTCGAGTCGGTTCGTGACAAAGAATAAGTGCATCTGGTTGCCCGCCGTGAATTAAAGCCAGAGTTACACCAGAATAAGAAACATGAAATAAGCTACCCTGCCCTTCAATAATGTCCCAATGATCATCATCATTACTCGGCGTCAGCCACTCAACTGCGCCCGACATAAAATCTGCAACAATTGCATCAAGCGGAATACCATCCCCAGAAATAAGAATACCTGTCTGCCCTGTCGATCTGAACGTTGATTTCATGCCTCTTGAGTTCATCTCTTTGTGCAGTGCTAAACCTGTATACATTTTTCCAATTGAGCAGTCGGTACCAACACCAAGAACACGTTTTCCTGATCGCTTTTTTCCATTCGCAATCGGAAATTTAACACTAGGCACGCGTACATCGTGTAATTGCCGATCATTTTGATTCGCTACCGTGACTAAATCTGAATCATCAGATAGTCTATTGTGTAATCCACTTGCCAAGTCATATCCTTGGTTAAGTGCATCAATTAAGACTTCTTTCCATGCGTAACTAAGCAAACCACCACGATTTGCCACACTAATAACCAGTGTTTTGGCACCTTTTTCAAGGCCTTGTTCAAGAGTTAAATCAGGCAATCCTAAATCAGCATTACATTCAGCCAGACGTAGTTGCCCAATAGACTGTTCAGATCGCCAATCCTTAATTCCTTGACCAACTTTTACAGCGAGTTGATCAACGGCATCTCCAAGAAAGAGTAGATAGGGCATTTTTATCATTAAATGAACTCCACTTTTGCCAATTACCGGCAATTCAACATTATGTTTTCAAATTGAAACCATAAAGTTTCCATTGATTCAATGACAACAGCAATTACTAAATTAATGATTAACCCGCAAATTCGAATGACCCAATAGGAAATTCCCAAAAACCAGAGATTGTCAGCAAATATCGTTAACCCGAGTAGATTTTGAAATTAGGTTACATATTGATATTTTTTTTGATTCAACCCCAAAAAAAATGGTCAATAACTGATCTCAATTTCTATTTTAATACCAAGTACTACTGATAAATTAATTTACTCGCGCTACATACAAAGCAATAATTTAATGCAAATTCTCGCTTTACCAGTTTGATTTTGGTCGCATTCGGTTAAGCGATGATAACCTGCAACACTTAAATTATTGAGATAATTCAAAAACCGCTGATTTATTTGAAATTGAGGTTTAGCATTCCAATTGTGGTACATTCATCCAGAAATAGACGCTCAAATAATGTCATAAAATCATCACCTCTTCAGCTTTGAGTTTGAGTTAATCATTGCGTGATTAAATGTTTGCCACCTGACCGAACACCTACAAATTTTACAAGGTGACTTTTCGAGAATGAGCTTTCTCTTTTCAATAAGTTAACGCAAACTAGAACCATACCGCTATGAATTTTCAAATTCAAGAATACTAATGAAGGCCTCTATACCTCATTTGGATGGTGGAGCCTAGGGGGATCGAACCCCTGACCTCTACAATGCCATTGTAGCGCTCTCCCATCTGAGCTAAGGCCCCAAATTCACTAAGTTGATAGATTTTATGTCTTCATTTAACAAGTGAAAAACTGTTAATCAACTGATCTTATCATTCATCTTCATCCGCCGACAAATTAGATATCTCCTCAAGTGATACATTGTCTCCATCATCATCATCTTCAAGTAGATCATCATCAAGATTGACGCCGCCATCCTCAGTAATTGCAGCTTCATCTTCCACATCAACTCGCTTCGACTTAAGGGAAATCGTATTAGCTTCATCACTAGAAACCAAACGTGAAACAGCAGTTTCGATCTCAACCTCTTCTCCCGTATATGGACTAATTACGGTTTCTTTACCTAGATCATAAAAACGTTTACCTGTGGTTGGGCAAACTCGTTTGACACCCCACTTTTCCTTTGCCATAAAGTTACCTTTCAAAAATTTTTATTGTTATCAATAATACAAAATGCCTGCAACATTAATTACAAAATGTCAAAGATGGTACATAAGCGAAAGAATAAAATAGAGACCTATTATTCAAAAAGCTGATTCACTGATTTTGTTAAAATCGCATCTAAAGTACGAACTCAAAAACTACGTTGAATGAACGTTTGTTTATAAACAATTTAGGGTAACCGTTCAGGTGATGTGTAACTGGCACAAATTTTAATTTTTTTTGGCAAAAATATTTTTTAATTCCTCAACTGAGTATTCGGCAACATCCACCATAATTATTTCAAAAGAAGCTATGTCAGTGCTCTAACATACCAAGCACTAACTCATAGAACATTTTTATGGTGAGTCATTCGCCCAATTAGTTACCATCTACAATTTCTGATGAAGTGTCTTAATCACAGTCTTTAGTCTTTATAGCCTTTACCTGTATACCTTTATATTAAGAGGTACTTGCAAAACTCTACATTTAAGTGAATTTTTCCCGCTTTCGGGCATTTTTTTGAAAAGCAGAATGGACATGTCGCATTTCTTCATCTATGAAAAAAAGAAACTACCACATAGAAAGGAAATCACGACATGTCCTTATCTTCATCTATATCATATCTCTGGAATCGATTTCAAGGGGAATTATTTCCTGCGTTGAGCACGGAACTCGGCCCTTTGAATGAAAAGCACCAACGCTTTGTCGCCGCTCTTGATTTGCAACCGGTCGAAACGTTTTTTCGCAGTGACCGTCATCGGCACGGACGCCCACAAAAAGATCGTTATGCTCTGGCACGTTCCTTTATCGCCAAGGCCATTTGGGACATGCCCACCACCCGGGATTTGATTGATCGGTTACAGTGTGACCC
>JAPORV010000213.1 GCA_026710055.1 Aestuariivita sp. | reverse complement strand
GCGTTGCGCCATCTCTTACGCAAGGAAAAAGGGGAAACCTGCATCCGTCGAGAACGGGGGTATGTTCGGAACAACCGCCATCGTATGGATGACGCGAATGCCGCGAAAGCAGGGTTCGCCATCGGGTCGGGTGCCGTTGAGGCTGCGAACAAAGTTCTGGTTACGACCCGGATGAAGCGCTCTGGTCAGAGTTGGGGGCGAGACGGTGGTCAAGGCGTTCTGCGCATCCGAGCCTTATGCAAGTCCAATCGCTTTGATCGGGTTTGGAAGGACTTAGTACCACGCTTCAATCGCCAAGGCGACTGGGTGCCCACATCGCCCGCCAATGACAATCGTGCAATTCGCGTTGCGCTGGCAGCTTAGGGACACAACATATGGTAGAAAAATTAGTACAATATACAAGATTTGCACTCATTGGATTCTCTTGACCTATGAAGTGGGCTGTGAGGGATCCTAGGTGACCCGTTGGTTGAACCAGAGCCGCTGGACATTGCGGTGGCGATGTGTGATTCGGCGGGTCAAGATTGCGGAGACGGACAAAATCAATGCCAAACGGATGATCTGGGCGCTGGCGGCTTTGGGATTGCAGTGAGGCCGGCACCCTCTCCTATGTGTACATTTCCGTGCCTAGGGAGGAGGATGTGAAGTGCCTGATGCGTCATTGGGCTTATCTTGATTAGACGCGGATCAGCAACGATGCGGGTGTTGATCCGGTTGCACGAGGTTATGGGATTGTCACACATACACGGATCGATTTCGATGTCCGGTTGTCGGAGGTTGGGACACCCTTCGAATGTTCTCTTCCTGAGAGGATCTACTGAGAAGTTGCTGCTTTGTGACTCAGCTTGTTGTGATTATCGAACAGCTGGAAGGGATTAAGATCCGCAAGGCGGAGCGGGTGGCAACCTCCTACACTCCCGATAGATCGTCGTCCGTGGAAGCGACCGTTGCCTAGCTGGTGGGCATTAAGGCCAAGGCGACCCTTCTTAGGTACAGACACAACCTTTAAGCGCGCTCTAAGCGCCGCTTCTCTACTGACTCGCAAAGACTTTAATGTACTTTTACGTTAATAAATTCTTTGTTAGAAACGATGCTCAGAGACTTCGTTCGAGTTAGCTTTGCGTCGATGCTAACGATTGACAGAAACCATTATATTTGGGACATCTATTTTTTGGAGTTGAATTTATGTTTATAAGTATTGAATAAATGGCGATGTAGGGATGAATTGAAGTTGATTCGAGTGATAAGGTTGAGTAATGTATGAAAAGATCGCACGTGGTTACGCAACAGCTTACGTGAATAGTTTACCTTCACATGATAAAATATTGACTTGGTTTGATGGGCCGAAAGGTGCAGAAGCACTGAATGTTTTTGAAAAGTTCTGTTTTTCGAAAAAACCAGGCCGTACTACACTCCGACTAGCTAAAAATCTCCGTCCATTATTCGAAACCCCGAGAATTTTATGTTGGGAAAAAGCAAAAAAAATCATTACTGCGGACGGCTATTCTTCAGCAACTGAAAATCACATTTTTAGATTGCCGAATGATATTCAACCTCTTTATACAGAACGAGCAGTGTTTAAGACAACGTTATTTTTTGAATATGTTCCCTTTGATGGTGTTGGCACATCAACAATAAACTGGGCAGCGATTAGTCATCATGCAATTTCTCGATTAGTTGAGCGTGGAGCAATAAGTTCTGAGGAAATATCTTTTGCTGTACCTATTTTGCTGGATTATTCCACAAGTTTTGCAATCAGAGTATTTGAGGCGAATATTGATCTCTCTAAAATGCAGAGTTTCTTGCTTCCTTGGGCTGATGGTGTTCTTGTTTTGGTATTTATGGATATGGATCCGGGTTCTGATAGAAGCGTTAAAGAGCGTCAGCAAACTTTATCAATTCGCACTTGGCTACCGGACGCGATGCTTAAAGATTCTGATAAAGAGCGAATTGAAGGATTGCGAGATGAAATAATGTCACCTAAAGAATCGGTGGATTTCTTTGACTTGTGGATTAAGGGTAATGCACGGCCGTGGTGTTTTTCTGATTCGACCCTCGAAGGAAAAATGCTGGAATAAATACCTGACTTTCGTAGGGACGCGTGAAGTCTCGTTACTGTATAGGTGACTTTCCGCTTAGCAGGCTGTGGTCTGGGCCGCAATTCGTGTAGCCAGAGCCAATATGCGCTCCTTATTATATTAGCTGATTTAGCCTTTAACATTCTTGCAAAAATTGTCGCGTCAATTCTTTCAAAGATTTTTTGATAGATCATGTCCAAAATCAGTTTATCTTGTTTCGTGCAGCTGCCGTTGTAGGTGTTTGAACTTTCTGTGCGGGTAACGAAGTTTAGACATACACTGGATGTTTCCTGTTCTGTTTCTTCCATAAAGGTGGTGGTGCATGCCTGTGTGATAATATATCGTCTTTGATGTGAAATTATTTGTGGATATAGCGAAAATGATGGGTTGATAGGGTCAGCTCAATTTATGCTAAGTTCATCTAAATTGAAATGACTTATTCTCGTTCCATGAAGAGCGTGACCTTCATTGACTTGGCCGACTCCAAATAAGATTCTTTTTCAAAAGATCCATTCTTCATAAAGTAGTATTGGCGCAGGTGTTGTGATACTTGTTTTATTTCATGCTTGGTTTTCTATGATTGTGACGTTATTTTCTCACATAAGAGGTACTTGCAAAACGCTGCATTTAAGTAGTTTTTCCCGCTTTCGGGCATTTTTTTGAAAAGCGGAAGGAACATGCAGCATTTCTTCATTTATGAAAAAAAGAAACAACAATACAGAGAGGAAACCACGACCTGCTCTTATCTTCATATATAGTGTCTGAAAAAAAACCTAAAAATCAGTATTAAAACGCTGAACAAATTGACTCTTTTATCGTTTGTCTCTGACGAAGATTGCGGTATTGGGTACAATATCATCAATAACCACCAAGATTTGCCCCAAATCAGCAAATCTTCGCCAGAATCTCTCGAAAGAAAGGTCACATTATGCGCACATCCTTCGCCATACAACCCCTTCTTGGCAATACCGCCACCCGTCAGCTCACCTTCGACCCGACCTCCCGCGATGATACCGAAGTTCTCTGCTATGCCTGACAGGCCTTATGGTGTCAT
>JAPORV010000108.1 GCA_026710055.1 Aestuariivita sp. | reverse complement strand
TTTGCGCGGGCGCCCGCGCTTTGTCTTCTTTTTCTTTTTGCCTGACTTTTGTTTCCTCAACGGTGTCTCACGCGCTTCAATCGCCGCCCCCTCGCGTGACAGATGTCCAACAACCGTCTCATCGTACGCCCATTGAATCAACGCTTTGTGCATCTGCTCAGGTCAGCAATTACCGCTAACTTTTTTTCATGAGTTAAAGGGCGCCATGTTTGCATCAAAAAAATATCCACGTACCCAGCAGGCATGACAACTCTTGGATTGAATAACCCAATGAAAAAAATGACACTGAAGGATGGAAAGGTGAGTGTGAGCACTGTTAGGCGTCAGGGAGCACCTGAAAGCTGTGGCGTTAACTCAGGTTTCATCAAGTCTTTTGATCAGGGTCAGGCATCAATCCCCTCAACATCGGTTCCAAAGATGTGATGCATATAAAGATAAGGACATGTCGTCGTTTCTTCTATATGTTGTGGTTTTTTTATATGAAGAGATGCGACATGTCCATTCTGCTTTTCGAAAAAATGCCCAAAAGTGGGAAAAAATCGCTTAAATGTGGAGTTTTGCAAGTATCTCAATATAATTGAAATAAAGCCTTAAAGTTATAAGAATTGGATATCCAAAACAACTATTGCGCAAGATATGAAAGGCAAAAAGAGCTTGTTCTGCATTAAATTATTTGATCAAAAAAACAATGCCTATTCTCGACCGGTTGATAATGAAAATGCTTCAGTTAACCTAAGTGCTTCAGCACCCGGTGGTGAAAGCCTCGACTTGTCTTCACCTGGAAAAAATCGTGCACGGCATCCGGTCGGCATTGGATTTGGTTTAAAAATATAAACATTAGGACCAGTGTTGCTTGTTTCGTGTTTCCAGCTCTTTACTAAGGCAATTTGCGCAGCTTTTGTTGCACCATAAGTGCCGAAGAACTTCTTAGCGATCACGTTCTCGTCTTCAAAAAAAATTGCCTGACCGTTGTTACCAAGTAAAGGTGCAATATGAGTAATGAGTGTCGATACAGCAGTGACATTAGTCGCCAAAGAGATTTTCCAATCATTAGAAGCAATATGATTAGCGGGCGTTAGTGGCGCAGCATGAATTGCTGTATGAACCCAAAGATCAAGTCTCCCCCATCTATCAAAGATTGATCGGCATAAGACCTTCGTGGACTTCTTTTTTGTTATGTCCATGGGGGCCAATATGGCATGTCCTTTCTTAGCCCTAATCCGATCACTCAGTTCTTCTAACGCACCAATCGTTCTTGCTACTGCGATAATATTATAAGCCACGCATAATTCTTGTGCTAACGCCCAACCAAGCCCTCGCGAAGCACCAGTAACAAGCGCAATTTTTGAGTTCATTTTGTTAGATACTGATGTTTTATTAATTTTACATAATCCTTTTGCGATTGTAACGGGATGGTTGATCGTGCAAGAAAGTTGTTTTAGTGATCAAAAGTGTGTATCAGCAATAAGTTTAATCTCTTGCCAATTTCATCCCTGATGAATGACAGGATATTCATGGTTTCATTCAACCGCTTTTAATTCAAACCCTTGACTAATCATATCTATGGGGGCCACTGGATACTCTCCGGAAAAGCATGCATCACAATACTGTGGGCATGAGGCGTTTCTCCCTTTGCTTTCCCCAACTGCACGATATAGACCATCAAGTGATATGAATTTAAGGCTATCAATCGAAAGATGCTCACGCATTTCCTCTTCGCTCATTGTTGCGGCGAGCAATTTTTCTCTTTGAGGTGTATCAACACCATAAAAGCAAGGCCAGGCGGTAGGTGGGCTTGCAATGCGAAAATGCACTTCCGCCGCACCTGCATTGAGTATCATTTCTTTAATTTTTCGAGAGGTCGTTCCGCGAACAACAGAGTCATCAACGAGTACAACGCGCTTATTGCGAATGAGTGCGCGATTGACATTGAGTTTAAGCAGAACACCCATATTTCTAATTTGCTCTGTAGGTTCAATAAATGTTCTTCCAACAAACTGATTACGGATAATCCCCATGCCATAAGGAATACCAGATTGCTTAGCATATCCGATGGCCGCAGGTGTTCCTGAGTCCGGTACAGGGCAAACGATATCAGCATCAACGGGTGCTTCTTTTGCTAATTCCATACCAATGGCTTCTCGCGTTTCGTAGACTGATTGGCCGCCAATATGAGAGTCTGGTCGTGAGAAATAGACATGTTCAAAAATACAAAACCGTGATTTTGCAGGTTCAAATGGAAAGTGACTGTGGGGGCCATCTGCGTTAACAACAGCCATTTCACCAGGCTGAATTTCTCTAACAAATTCTGCGCCGATAATATCAAGTGCACATGTTTCTGAACTAAGAGCCCAACCGTCCCCTACGCGGCCAAGGACAAGCGGACGAACGCCTAATGGATCTCGAACACCAATTAATTTTGTGCGAGTCATCGCAACGACAGAAAATGCTCCTTGAACTTGACGTAATGCATCCTTCATTCGCTCTGGGATTGATTGGGCACTTGAGCGGGCAATTAAGTGAATAATGCACTCACTATCTGTAGACGAATGAAAGATTGACCCACTTTCAATTAACTCCCGCTTCAACAAATTGGCGTTAGTAAGGTTTCCATTATGCGCTATGGCAGCTCCACCCATCGCAAATTCACCAAAAAATGGTTGAACATCTCGAATAACCGTTTGGCTTTTTGAGTCAGGCTTTGAACCCGTGGTGGAATAGCGAACATGACCAATTGCAAGTGACCCTGGTAGGGTTTTCATGACTGCTGTATTTGTGAAATTGTCTCTGACGTAGCCAAATCTTCTGGCGGAATTAAATCCATGTTGGGTGTCATAAGTGACAATACCACCGGCTTCTTGACCACGATGTTGCAGCGCGTGCAACCCAAGCGCCACAAAGCGCGAGGCATCGGTCACACCAATCACGCCAAAAATACCACATTCTTCTCGAAATTTATCATCAATAACGCACTTATTTGAAAAAAATTCTGAGTCAAAAGGGAGCGTAGGCAATTGTAGATCTTTGTACTGTTTTTCTTTAGTCAATTGAATACTTTGAATCCTTAATTAGTGTCTGTAAAAAAACTCTAAATTCGATATTAAAATGCTGAAAAAGTTGACTCTTTTGTCATTTTTCTCTGG